>JAZDGE010000109.1:0-6100 GCA_043807175.1 Acidobacteriota bacterium | reverse complement strand
CCGGCGCCGGCGGGCGGCGGCCCCACCGGAGGCGTTCATCGGCGCCGACGGGCTGCTTGTTGGCGGCCAGTTCCACTCGTGGAACGTCCTCACCTCGAGGCTCGACAAGGCCACTGTCAAGGAGAAGAAGACGCCCACCGTCGTCGTCATCTACTCGTACGCCACCAAGAGCGGCCGGTCCAGCACGACGGTCCGCGTGCCAGTCCCCGACGGAAGGTTGGAGGAGGCGCGCGCCGTGGTGGCGCAGCTCGCCGCCACTATCGCACCCACCAAGAAAGGCCGCAGGCGCCATGAAGGATGAAGGCGTGTTCTGCACGTCATGCGGCAACCCGTTGGCACGCAGCTCACGCTTTTGCCCCGCTTGCGGCGCCGGCCAGGAGGCCGACACCGCCGAGCCAGAGTCAATTGTCGACTCGCCTACCTCCCGGCGGCCTTGCCGAACGCGCCCATGACAGAGTTGAGGTCGTGGATGACCTGCACGAGGTCCTTGCCACCCGTGAGCATGCGCACCTTCCGCATCGCCTCGATCGGGTTGTCGGTCGCGTGCGCCAGCGCGTCGGCTACCTCCGACCAGTGCTCCTTGATCTTCCCGAGGCGCTTGGCGTCGCCGGGCGCCGCCTTGATCGCCTTGTCGAGGGCGGGCATGAGCTTGGTGCGCATGTCCTTGGCCATGCCCCGTCCGGCCTCGGCGACGCGCTGCATCTGCGTCAGGCCGAGCTTGGGGTCGGTCAGCATCTGTTGTGCCTTGAAGCTGGTGACATCCGCCGCCTGTTGCGCCCACCCCTTGCGGACCTTGTCGATGTCGGCGAACTTCGACCCCTCCTGGCCAAGCCACGCGGCGTCACGGTAGGCCTCTCCCAACTTGCTCGAGGTGGCCTCCTCGAACGACTTGTGGGGGTTTCGCCCGGTCGTCTTCTTGTAGGCCTCCGCCCATGCTATCGACGCTTCCCTCTGCCACTCGCGCACGGTCGCTGGCCTCACCTCCACCAGGTGGCCCCCGACCCTGACCTCGCGGGTCAGCCAGGGGTCGAACTTCTTCCTGCCGAACAGGTCGCGCACGAACCAGTCCTGCTCGACGAGGCCGATGTCGTGGTCCATGCCCGCCGAGCCGGCGCTCGCAGAGTTGCGGAACTCGCGCAGTTTTTGCGGGTTGAATCCCTTCGCTGCCATGATCACATTGAACTCGAAGGCGGCTCGCTGGTGAACCTCGGTGAGGTGCAGTGAATATGCCTTGTTGAGCTGCTCGGCGGCGACCCGCGTCAGGCCCGCGCGCTCAGGCGCACTGGCCAGGTTCTTCAAGAACATCTTCGCCTCGGGGCTCTCGTTGATGAGCGCCGCCTGGTCCCGCAGGCTCTTCTGGAGCTTGGCGATCTCGGCCGGCTTGCCGCCACGCGCAGCCGCTTCCTGGAGCTGGCGCTGCATGTTCTTGAGGTCCTCGACGGCGACCCTGCCGTCGTACTGCGCCTTGCGGTGCTGCGAGAGCTTCTGCGCCTCGAGGAACGTCAGCTTGGGTGACCCCTTGAAGAGCTTTGCCCCCACGCGCATCGCGGCACCGGCGCCATACCCCCAGAGCTTGCCAATGAAGAAGGCCGCGCCGGCCCCGGTCACGGCACCCTGGACACCGCCACTTTCGTACCCCCGCATCGCCTGGGCGGCAATGTAGGTCGGGGTCGAGAACCACTCCGCGGCGCGCGACGCACCCTCCTTGGGGCCGCCCTCGATCGTGCCGGTGGCCCCCTGGTATGCCACCATCCCCAAAACCGGCCCGCCGCCAAGCACGCAGAGGGCCAGAGCACCATTTGCGTACTCCTTGACCTTCTCGTACTGAAACAGCTCCAGGTCGGCTCGCGCCTCGTCCCGGAGCGCTTCCGCCCGTTGCACCCTGTTGTAGCGGGTTATCTTCTCGTGGATCTCTGCCACCACCTTGCGGGCCGCCCCAGCGTCGAGCGACCGCGCCGCGTTCGGTCCCAGCCGCCTCTCTACGAGCTCGCGTATCTCCTGCCGAATCTCGGGTGGCGCGGAGGGGACTAGGCGCCCGGCCGCCGTATTCGCCCGCTGGTACTCGTCTGCCACTCGCTTCGACTCCTTCTCGATCTTGTCGACGAAGCCGGCGCGCGCGTAGTCGTCGAAGGCGGACCGCGTGTAGACCACCGAGCCACTCTCGATCGTCGCGATCCTGTCGCGCTCTTCCTGGATGTTGGAGGCATACTGGATGAGGCGGAACTGGAGCGCCGCGCGGCTCTCGGGGTTCGTCTCCTTGGCGAGCGCCGCCTGGTCGCGTCGCATGCTTGCTTCGTTGATCGCGATCGCTGACCGGTGAAAGGCGATGCGCTCCTGCTTGAGCCCCCGGGCCTCTGCCTCGGCGCTCTTCTCCCCGGCGCCAGCGTCCTGCTCCCCCGCCTTGCCTGAGCCGCGGGGCCCGGCAAGATCGGGTGGCGCCGCGGCGAGGAGCTTCTCGTACTCATTCCTGGCCCAGTCTTGGTACTTGCCCGAGAGCCAGTCGGTGGCCTCCTCTGGCGGATTGAGGAGCTTCCCGGGCAGGAGACTATGCGCGAGGCGGCGCAACCGCGTGTTTGCCTCGAGTACCGGTCCTCCCTCACATGCCCTGCTGTCGACACTGTCGGGGTCTTCGCGTGCTCTTCTGCAGCGTGCCTTCCACACGTCGAGATCGGCGGGAGTGAATCCCGGCACCGCGCACTCCGGGCTATCTACCCGTTTCAGGGTCCACCGGTCGTTTCCAAAATGCACGACCAGGGTGTCGCCACGGAGCTCGACCTCCTTGCGCGGCCCCATGCCAACGGTCCTGTCGTTGGTAAGGAAGGCAAAGAATGTGCGCCTGTAGTCACCGCCCATACTCAGCCAGTAGAAGGCAAGCGCCGGCCGGCGGCTGCTCATCGGCTCGATCTCGATCTCGACGACCCAGGTCACGAGGTACACCGCCTCGACGGGGAAGTTCCTGGTGACGAACTCATTGGGCGGCTCGGCGAGCCCTTCCCACTCGCCCTCCATGGCCGAGTAGTCCGAGTCTCCCTGACCGGGGAGGTTCTTCGTCTCCTCCACCGCCTTCTCGTGCGCCTTGCGCGCCGCGCACTTGCGCGCCCAGGGGTCGGGCGGGTTGCCGAGCTTTTCGATCTGAGCGGCCACGTCCTTGGCCTGCCCGCTCAGGCCCTCGAGCAGAATCTTGTTTTGCTGGGCGACCCCGAGCGCCTCGCGTGTCGGACTGTCCGCGTCCATCTCCGCCGCGGTGGCCGCCTCGCCCCAGGCGTCGTCAAAATCCTGCGCCGCCTGCGCGATCGCGCCACGCAGCGAGAGCAACTGGCCGAGAAGGGGGTTGAGCTTGGCACAGTAGTCGACCACCTCGGGGGTGGGAAAGTCCCGCAGGGGCAGCCACTTTTTGTCGAACACCGCCTCCTCGGCCGAGCTCATCGGGCCGATGAGCAGCCGCATCCCCTCGATCGTCGCCGAGACGCCGCCGTCGAAGCGCGCCTCGGCGATGGCGTTGATGCCGCCAAACGGCGCGATCCCTCCGGCCACGACCGCCGGCGCCTTGGGTGCGCTCGTGAGGTCCGGCTGCCAGGGGACATCCCTGCCGATCGCCTGGGCCGGCTTGCACGGCTCGTCCGGCACCTCGGTGGTGAGGTTCTTCGGCAGCCACGCACGCGTGTCGATCGGCGGCGGGCGCGTTAGACCACCGCTGGACCGCGCGCCGCCTGCAGGGGCCTTCGCCGCCTCCGCTCGCTGGTCGAGGATCCCTTGCACACGAGCCAGGTTGCCCTTCGCGTCCCGGTCGTCAGGGTCGATCTCGAGCTCCTTGCGATAGTCGCCGGCTGCACCTTCGAGATCGCCAAGGCGCTCCTTGGCGGCGCCCCGGTTGCTGGCGGCGCCGGAGAGCTTGGGGTCGAGCTTGATCACCTCGGTGAAGTCCGCGATCGAACCCTTGTCGTCGTCCATCGCGGCGCGCACGTTGCCCCGGCCAAACCACGCTAAGCTGTTCTTCGGGTCGACCTTGATGGCGCGGTTGTACGAGGCCAGGGCGCCGGGCAGGTTGCCCGCCTCCTCGTTGAACCGACCCAGAACGAACCACGCGTTCGCGTTCTCGGGGTCGAGCTCGACCGCCTTGTTGATGTCGGCGATCGCCCCGTCCCGGTCCTTGAGGCTGAGCTTCGTCTCACCGCGCCCGTTGTATGCCCGCGAGCTCGTCGGGTCGAGCTCGATCGCTTGGTCGTAGTCCTTGATCGCCTCCTTGTAATCGCCGATCGCCTTGCGCGAGATCGCCCGCTTGCGGTACCCCTCGGCCTGCTTGGGGTCGGCCTCGATTGCCAGCGTGAACGCCTGGATCGCCTCGAGGTGCCGCTTCTGCGACACCAGCGCCGACCCCTGCTCCATGTACTGCTGCGCCTTGTCGGCGCCCGCGGCCGGCGCCGCGAGCAGGAGAGCTGCCAGCAGGACCGGAACCCAACTGACCTTGACCACCGCACACCTCCCAACTGTCGCCGCCAACCCGACTGGATCCGCGAAAAACCTTGCGCCCGGGTTGTCCACTCGCACGTCCCCGCCAACCCGTCCGGGCTACTTCTTCTTGAGCTTCTTGAGCTTGGTGTCGATCGAGACCTTGGTCGCAGCGCCGTCGCTGACGATGATCCTCACCCAGGCGGTGCGATAGCCCTTGAGGGCCAGCCGCACCGAGTAGATGCCCGACTGCTTGAACTGGTAGAGCCTGCCGCCGCCCGCGCCGTCCCAGTCGTCTGCCTTGCCGATCGGCCTGTCATCGATGTAAACCTGAGCATCCTCGGGGTCGACGTCGAACTTGGCATACCGCCGGCACCTGAAGACAGCCTCGTAGGACGGTTTGCTCGCCGTGGCCGCCGGGAGACTTGCCGCGGCTTCGCCGGTGAAACTGGGCGGTTGAGGCGATGCCGGGGCGCCCTCACCAGATGAAATGTCGAGAGGGGGTGAACCCGCGGGCTCGGCGGGGGCGGCAATCCCGTTCTCCCCCGGCGCGAGGGTTTGCTCTGTCTCCACCCCGCCGTCGATGCCCGCGACAGCGCTTGCCGCAGTGGGCTCTGGCTCGGCGCCCTCGAGCGGAGGAGCCGCCTCGCCTGCGTTCGTCTCGTCGGGAAGAAGCGGCTCGCCAACCTCAGAAGGCGGCCGCCGGTGCAGGAGCAGGGCGGCGGCCAGCGCGACGGCGCCGATCACGCCGGTCGCGGCCACCAGCACCAGCACGCCTCGCCGGCGCCTGCCCGCCAGTGCTGGCGCGGGTGGCTGCGGTGGCGGCGCCGGCATTGGCGCGGGAGAAGCAGCCGGGACTCCAACCGGCTGGCCGCAGTCCATGCAGAAGGAGGCGTCCTCCTCCTGGCTGGCGCCACAGTTGGGACAGAGCCTGGCATCCATCATGGTCCTCGCTGCGCCATCGCCACCTTGGGTAAGTCCGCACCCCTGTCGCCGCGCCCCGGATGGAGGGCGGCGACCTCTTTGCGGTCTGATCAGGGGAATGCGAGCGTGCCACCGCTGGCGGGCAACATGGGAAAAATGCTAGCACGATGGCAGGGTGAGCAGTGGGCGAACCGGTTCTGGTCTACAGCGGCTGGCGCGGAGCGTGAGATCGAGGGCGCGGATCCGCCAGCATTCGAATGCCGGCGAATCTCCGATCGGGAGTACACGGCATCCCTGGGCTCGACGTTCGTGTCTCCCCTCCGGGCGAAGCGGGTACCATGGCACCGTGAGTATCTCGTTGTGGAGTCGCGTCCATCCGCCCGAGGCGTTGGGCTGCGATCGAACGAGTGAGGACGGAGCGGCGAGGCAGAGCCGTCGGCCAGCAGCCTGGGCGTTCGCCATCGCCGCGCTCCTGGCGCACTCGCCCACGCTCTCCGCCCAGGATATTTCCACGTATGTGCCGGCGCCGGATGGCGTCCGGCTGGCCACCGATGTGTACTGCCCGGTGCCGCTCTGCCTCGGCAGGTGGCCGGTCGTGTTGCAGCGCACCCCTTATGGCAAGGAAGGGCTGAAGAGCTGGTGTCAGGGGTTCCTGGTGCTCGGCTATGCCTGCGTCGCCCAGGACGAGCGCGGGCGGGGCGCCTCCGAGGGGACCTACACCGGCTAC
>JAZDGE010000108.1:0-2785 GCA_043807175.1 Acidobacteriota bacterium | reverse complement strand
CTGATCGCCGCCCAGAAGACGCGCGGGCTACTCGGCCGGCTCAGGCTCTTCGGCAGCCTCAAGCTCTCCGACCTGCTCCCCGAGGCGCCGGCGATCGCCGAGTTTTCGACCGGCGAGACGATGGGTCAAAACGGCGAGCGGCTCGCCAAGCGGCTTGGAATCTCGCGTGAGGAGCAGGACGAATTTGCGATGACGTCTCATCATCGTGCGGCCAGGGCGGCTGCCGATGGCCTGCTCGCCCGCCAGATCGTGCCCCTGTTCCTGCCCCCCCGCTATGCCCCGATCGCTGCCGACAACGGCATTCGCGAGGACACCACGCGGGAGAAGCTCGCTCGCCTGCGGCCAGCCTTCGATCGCCGCTTCGGCACGCTCACCGCCGGTAACAGCTCCTTCCTCACCGACGGCGCCGCCGCCGTGCTGCTGATGACCGAGGTGAAGGCCGAGCGCTATGGCCTCGAGCCCTTGGCGGTCGTGCGCAGTTCCGCGGTGACCGGCCAGGATCCGCTCGAGGAGCTCCTCCTTGGACCCGCGTTCGCGACGCCGCGGGCGCTCGATTGCGCCGGCTTGAGCCTCGAGGAGATCGACGTGGTCGAGCTTCATGAGGCCTTTGCCGCGCAGGTGCTGGGCGTGCTCAAGGTTATGGAGGACGAGAAGTTCTGCCGCGAACGGCTGGGCCGCGACGGGGCCCTGGGGCGGATCGACCGTGCCCGCCTCAACGCTTGGGGCGGCTCACTCTCGGTGGGCCACCCGTTCGGCGCCACCGGCGCCCGCCTGGTCGCCAACTGCTGCCACCGAATGCGCCACGAGGGCGGCCGCTACGGGCTGGTCTCCGCCTGTGCCGGAGGCGCCATCGGCATCGCCATGGTGCTCGAGAGGCCGTGAGGAGGAACGCATGAACGCCGTGCACATCACTCGCCGCGACGACGGCGTCGCCATCATCACCCTCGATTGCCCAGGCCAGGCGGTCAACACGCTCTCCCCCGGCTTGCTGCTGGAGTTCGAGGAGAAAATCCAACCCCTGCTCGACGATGCGGCGGTGAAGGGAGCGGTGCTGACGAGCGCCAAGCCCGACACCTTCATCGCCGGTGCGGACCTTCACGTGCTCGACGAGATGGGCAGCGCCGCCGAGGCCGAGGCGCTCTCGCGCAACGGCAATGCGCTGCTCTCCCGCCTGGCGGCGAGCAAGAAGCCGGTGGTGGCGGCGATCCACGGCGCCGCCCTCGGGGGTGGCCTTGAGGTCGCGCTCGCCTGCCACTACCTGCTCGCCTCCGACCATCCTGCAACCGTGCTGGCGCTCCCCGAGACGACGCTCGGCCTCATCCCCGGGGGCGGAGGGACGCAGCGCCTGCCCCGGCGACTCGGCCTGGCGGCGGCGCTGCCGCTGATGCTCACCGGCGCGCGTATCCGGGCGCGCAAGGCCTATCGCATGGGCCTTGTCGATGGCCTCACGACTCCCGGAGGAATCGTCGACACGGCGGCGCAGGTCGTTCTGTTGCTCGCCGCGCGCAAGCTCAGGCGGCGGCGACTGCCCTTTTCCGCCTGGGTCACGCTGCTTCCGCCGCTGCGCGGGATCATCCTGCGGGCGGCGCGAAAACAGACCATGGCCAAGACCCGCGGCTGCTATCCAGCCCCGCTCGCCGCCCTCGATTGTGTTCAGGTGGGGCTTTCCGGCGGCATCGCCAGGGGTCTGGAGTGCGAGGCGCAGCACTTCGGCGCGCTGGTGCCGAGCCGGCAGGCGAAGTGTCTGGTCGGCCTCTTTCATGCCATGAACGACCTCAAGAAGGCGCCTGACGACGCGAGGCCGCGCCCGATCGCCCGCCTCGGCATCCTCGGCGCGGGTTTCATGGGCGCCGGCGTCGCCTCGGTGTCGCTGGCGCGCTGGCCGGTCGTGATGCGCGACATCAGCGACGAGGCGCTCGCCGGCGGCGCCCGGACGATTCATCAGGGTCTTGAGAAGCAACTGCGCTCGGGCGCGATCACTCGCATCGAGCGCGACCGCCGCGCCTCGCGCCTCTTTCTCACCCGCGAGGTGGCGGACCTGCGCGGCGCCGACCTCGTGGTCGAGGCGGTGTTCGAGGACCTTGCCCTCAAGCAGCGGGTGCTTGCCGAGGTCGAGCGCCAGGTGACGCCCGAGACGGTCATTGCCTCCAATACCTCGGCGTTGCCGATCGCGGCGATTGCCGAGCATGCCCAGAGCCCGGAGCGCGTGCTCGGAATGCACTACTTCTCGCCGGTTCCCAAGATGCCGCTGGTCGAGCTGGTGGTCACCGAGAAGACCGCGCCCTGGGCGGTGGCGACCGCGCGCGAGCTCGCCGTCGCGCAGGGCAAGACGGTGATCGTGGTCAAAGACGGCCCGGGCTTCTACACCACCCGCATCCTCGCCTGCTACCTCAACGAGGCCATGCTGCTGCTCGAGGAGGGCGCGCGCATCGAGGACGTGGACTCGGCGCTGCGGGACTTCGGCTTCCCGGTCGGCCCGATCGCCCTCATCGACGAGGTGGGGATCGATGTCGGCGCCCATGTGGCGAATGATCTCGGCGCGAAGTTCGCCCACCGCGGCGTCCGCACCAGCACGGCTCTCCCCCGGCTGGCCGAAGCTGGCTACGCCGGTCGCAAGAACCGCCAGGGGTTCTACGTCTACCCGCCTCCCGGAAAGAAGGGACGCAAACGGCCCAACAACAAGATCTACGCGTTCTTTGGCGGCGCCAGGCGAGTCCCGGCGAGCGCCGAGGAGATCAGCGACCGCATGGGACTGATCATGACCAACGAGGCCGTGACCTGCCTC
>JAZDGE010000107.1:0-6173 GCA_043807175.1 Acidobacteriota bacterium | reverse complement strand
GCACCCGCGCGATCACCTCGCCGAGGCTGGTGGCGCCGGTGAGGTCGACCTGTTCGAGCGCCGCGCCAAAACCGGCGAAGTGGCCATGGCCCTCGGTGAGACCGGGGTAGACATGGGCGCCAGCGAGCTCGACCACTTCGGCAGCGCTGCGCCGCCAGGCGGCCGCCTCGGCGGGCGCCAGCAGCGCCACGATCCGGCCCTCCGTGACCGCGATCTCCAGGCGCTGGGCGCCACCCGGCAGATGCACGACGCCGCCAGCGAGGAGGCGGTCCGAGCGCGGCGCCTGCGCGCAGGCGCCAATCAGCGCTGCCGGCAGGAGCGTCCAGAGGAGGAGTCGGATCATGCCTATACTCTAACGGGCGCGCCGCTGGCGGGCAAATCCTCGCCACCTTCCGGCGGCGCTGCGGAGGAAGAATGGCAGACACCTCGTTTACCCGCCGGGCGCTGCTTGCCAGCACGCCGCTTGCTGCCGCCGGGGCCGCGCTTGCCGCCGGCCAGGCCGGGGGGGGCCTGCCCGCCCCGGCGCTGCGGCCAGTGGCGGTGGGCTCCTACAATGCTCTCGGCGCCGTGAAGCTCGCGGTGGAGCGCATGCTCGCCGGGACGCCTCCGGTCGACTCGGCAGTCGCCGGCGCCGAGTTGCTCGAGGCCGATCCCGAGGAGGTCGGCGTCGGCTACGGCAGCCTGCCCAACGAGGAAGGCGTGGTGCAGCTCGACGCCGCGGTGATGGACGGCGTCACCATGCGCGCCGGCGCGGTGGCGGCGCTGGAGGGGATTAAGCACCCCTCACGGGTCGCGCTCGAGGTGATGCGCCGGACGACGCGCATTCTCCTGGTCGGCGAGGGCGCGAGGAAGTTCGCCCGCGCCCACGGCTTCCCCGATGAGAACCTGCTCACCGAGCGTGCGCGCAAGATCTGGCTTTACTGGAGGGAAAGCGCGAGTGACCGCGACGACTGGCTGCCTGGCCCTGGCGAGCTCGACGATCCTGACCTTCAGTGGTTCATCAAGGAGAAAGGGGATGAGTGGTTCCGCCCCCAGGGGACGGTCCATGTCTCCTGTGTGACTGGCGATGGCGCCGTGGGCTGCTGTACGAGCACTTCTGGGCTCTACTTCAAGTTGTCGGGCCGGGTCGGCGACTCTCCGCTGATAGGCTGCGGCCTCTACTGCGATTCCGAAGTGGGCTCGGCGGGTGCCACCGGCCATGGTGAGAGCTGCATCATCGCCAACGGCGCGCACACCGTCGTCGAGCACATGCGGCAGGGGAAGTCGCCGGAGGAAGCCTGTCTGGCGACGCTGGAACGGGTGGTCCGAAACACCCGCCTGCCTGACCTGCGCGACGCGAAGGGACGGCCAACCAACAACCTCTCGCTCTACGCCGTCAACCGCCATGGCGAGGTCGGTGCCGCCGCCACCTTCTCAGGCGCCAAGTACACGGTCTGCCGCGCCGGCGCCCCGCCCGAGCTGCGCGACTCGGCCTTCCTGTTCAAACGCGAGCGCTGAAGAGCGCCTACTGCCGAGGCGGGAACAGTCTCCCGACGCCGAGCGCGACGGCCTCGAACGGGGGAATTCCAAGACAGTCGCCGTCACTCCAGGTGCCGAGCAGCAGCCACGCAGCTTCGCCCGGCGCGCCGACGAGCTTGAACGCCTGCAGCGTCCGTCCGTCAGGATCGACGATCCAGTAGAACGGCACCCCCACCCGGAGGTACAGGTTCGCCTTGGTGATCAGGTCGTGGCGGCGATTGGTCGTCGAGAGGATCTCGCAGATCCAGTCCGGCCTGATCCGGACAGGCCGTTCGCGGGGGAAGTGCGGCACCCGCTCACGGCGCCAACCCGCGAGGTCCGGCTCGACGACGTCATGAGGCCCCAGCTCGATGTCCACCTCGGGCAGGATCCACCATCCTCCCGGCCGTTCATCGAAGCCAAATGGGTGGCCGATGAAACCTGAGAGCCCGGTCTGAATGTGCGCGTGGTCAGTCGAAGGCCGCGGCGCGGTGATCACCTGCCCGTCGAGGATCTCCGTGCGCAGCCCCTCTGGCAGCCCCACAACATCCACCCAGGTGGCCAGCTTGCTCTCCGGCAGCGACATGGCAGCACCAGTATAGCGGGGCTCTGGCGTCCGTCTACTGCAGCGGTGGGAAGAAACGCCCGACGGCGAGCTCGATGGCGTCGAACGGGGGGATGCGTGCACGGTCGCCATCGGTCCAGGCGCCGAGGCGCAGCCAGAAGCCGTCGCGGGCGGCGAGCGCCTCGAGCAGGCGTGCTTCGAGGTCGAGAAGCCAGTAGAACGGCACGCCGGCGCGTAGATAGCCGTGCGCCTTGGCGACCCGGTCACGCCGGCCGGTCGACGGTGAGACCACCTCGCACACCCAGTCGGGGACGATCCGCAGCGGCACGTCCTCGGGCAGTACTGGGACCCGCTCGCGGCGCCAGCCGGCAAGGTCGGGAATGTAGACGTCGTGGCGGGAAAGCTCGATCTCGGGCTCGACCACGATCCACCACCCGCCTGGATCGCCGTCGATGTCAAATGGGCCCCCCACGTCGCGCGATACCACCATCTGAGCCCGACCATGCCGCGGCCGCGAGCGCGGCGTTGCGCTGATCTCCCCGGCGATGATCTCGACGTTCTCACCCTCCGGCAGCGCCGCGATGTCCTCCCACGTTGCAGGTTTCTGGCGCACTTTCTCTGCCATGGCGCCATCCTAGCACCTGGGGTTAACCCGCATTTCTCACCGCGGTCCGTAGCGAGAGCGCCGAGAGTGCGTCTCGGGGCCAAGTATGACACTTTGGTGCCCTGGCCGCGCCGCTGGTTCGCAGCCTGTCCTGTAGGTTCGACTGCCGCGTCGGCCGACCGCGCCCAAAGTGTCATACCTGGCCCCGGGCACGTAGCGAGGAGCGACGCAGGCGTACTTGAGCAGTACGTCGAGGAGCGACGAGCGAGTACGGCCCGAGATGGCGTGCTATCGGCGCTCGCAGTAGGACAAGCGGTGAGAAATGCGGGTTAAGGACGTTTCGCGGCGGTGAAGCGAGCAGGCGGGAAGAGGCAAACTTCCGGCGGCCCGATGCCCTGGCTCCTCCCGGACCCCGGACCCCGGGCCCCGGACCCCTGCCTTTCAGTCCCAGATCCCCAGCTCGGCCTTGACCTCTTCGCTGGCGTCCTTCTTGGGGTCCCAGGGCGGGTTCCACTGCAGCTCGATGGCGGCGGCGGTGACGCCGGGGAGGCCGCGCACGGCGGACTCGACGGCGGCCATGATCAGCGGGCCCTCGGGGCAGAACGGGGTGGTGAGGGTCATGGTGACCTTCACCGCGCCCTCGGCGGTGATCTCGATGCCGCGGATGAGGCCGAGCTCAAGGATTGAGTAGGCGATCTCCGGATCCTGGATCGGCCGCAGTGCCTCGCGCACCAGCTCGACGGTCAGCTCAGCCATCGTTCCTCCCAGTTGACGCCCCTGCGGCCACCATGGCATCTCCCACATTGTCGAACCACAATCGACCAGCCCCGAACCCCGAGCCGCAGCTTCACGGGTTGGGCCCTTCCTTCTCGGTCGAGGACAGGGCGGCGCGCTCGCCCGAGCGCCAGGCCCGCAGGGCATCGACGAGCGTGACCCAGGGGAGGAGCGCGCACTTGACCCGCACGGCGAAGCGCTGGACTCCCTCGAGCGCCTCGAGATCGCCGAGGTCGAGGCCGGCCGGGGCGGGCCTGCCGTGCATGACGCCGCGAAAGGCCCCGGCCTTGAGCTCGGCGTCGTCGAGACTGTGGCCTAGCACCAGCTCGGCCATGATCGAGCCGGAGGCGGTGCAGATCGCGCAGCCGCGCCCCTCCACCTGGAGAGCGCTGATGGCGCCATCGTCGATTGCCAGAGAAAGGAGCACCTCGTCGCCGCAGACCGGGTTGAAGCCATGAGCCTGGGCGTCGACGCGGGCCAGCGGCGCGCGGCCACGCGGCCGCCGGTGGTGATCCATGACCACCTCGCGGTAGAGATCGTCGAGCTGTACGTCGGCCCGCTCGCTCATGACAGGAGCCCAAAGTACCGTCGCGCGGAGCGCAGCCCCTCGACCAGGGCGTCGATGTCGTCGGTGGAGGTGTAGATGCCGAACGACGCGCGGGCGGTGGCCACGGTGTCGAGCCGGCGCATCAGCGGTTGGGCGCAGTGGTGGCCGGCCCGCACCGCGATGCCGCGAGTATCGAGGATCTGCGCCAGGTCGTGGGGGTGGATCTCGGGATCGACGAAGGAGATGAGCCCGCCACGCCGCGCCGGGTCGAGCGGGCCGTGGAGCTGCAGCCAGCCAAGCCCGCCGAGCCGCTCGAGGGCGTAGCCGGCAAGCGCCTCGTCATGGGCGCGCACGGCGTCCATGCCCAGCTCTTCCAGCAAATCAAGGGCGGCCGGGAAGGCAGCGGCGTCGGCAATATTGGGTGTGCCCGCCTCGAACTTGTGCGGGATGTCATTCCACGACGCCCAGTCGAGCCGCACCTCGCGGATCATCTCGCCGCCGCCCTGCACCGGCTCCATGCGCTCGAGCAGCTCCGGCTTGCCGACGAGAAAGCCGACCCCGGTTGGGCCGTAGGCCTTGTGGGCGGAGAAGGCGAGGAAGTCGATGCCGAGGGCCTGGAAGTCGACCGCCAGGTGGGGAACCGACTGCGCACCATCGATCACCACCACCGCGCCGGCGCGGTGCGCGGCGGCTGCGATCTCGGCCACCGGCGTGATGGTGCCGAGCACGTTCGACATCGCCGAGAAGGCGACGATCTTGGTGCGCGGCGAGAGCAGCCGCTCGTAGGCGGCCAGGTCGAGCTCGCCGTCAACTGTGATCGGGATGTGCCTGAGCACCACGCCGCGCTCGCGGGCGAGCAGGATCCACGGCACCAGGTTGGAGTGGTGCTCCATCTCGGTGAGGATCACCTCGTCCCCTGCCGCCAGCTTCGCTCCCCAGGAGCGCGCCACCAGGTTCAGCGCCTCGGTGGCGTTGCGGGTGATCACCACGCCGGAGGAATCGGGCGCGTTGACGAAACGCGCGACCCGAATGCGGCACTCCTCGTAGAGGGTGGTGGCCTCCTCGGCGAGGGTGTGGACGCCGCGGTGGACATTGGCGTTGGAGTGCGTGTAGTAGCGCTCCAGTGCCGCCAGCACGGTAGCTGGCTTCTGGGTGGTGGCGGCATTGTCGAGATAGACCAGGCGGTGGTTGTTGACCTTGCGCGCGAGGATGGGAAAACGCTTCGCCAGCGCCGCCGGGTCGAGCCTTGCCGGGGGGGAAGGGAGGCTTGTCATGCTCACTCCGAGTGCAGGCGAGCCGCGACCAGCGCCTCGATGCGCTCGCGCGTGATCTGGGGCAAACGGTCGAGGGTCTGGCCGAGGAAGCCGTAGACGATCAGGCGCACGGCCTGCGAGCGCGGCAGCCCGCGGCTTTGCAGGTAGAAAAGCTGCTCGTCATCGAGCTTCGAGACGGTCGCACCATGCGAGCAGCGGACGTCATCATTGAGGATCTCAAGCTCGGGGATGGAGTCGGCGCGCGCACCCTCCGCGAGCAGCAGGTTGCGGTTCTCCTGGTAGGCCTCGCAACCGGCCGCCTCGCGCGCGATGCTGATGAGGCCGGTGTAGGCGGAGCGGGACGCCCCCGTCATCGCCACCTTGAAGCCAAGGTTCGAACGGGTGCTGCCAGCATGGTGGATGTGCTCGGTGTGATGATCGAGGTGCTGGCGGCCGGCGCCCATCGCCACGCCGTATGTCTCGACCTCGGCGTCACGGCCTTCAAGCGTCGCGCCGACGTCGACCTTGGCGACGCCGCCGCCGAAGGAGGCAAGGGCGAGCTGCAGGCGAGCGCCGGCGCCGAGCGAGGCGCGCAGGGTGAGATGGCCGGTGATGCCGGGTTCCCAGCGCTGCACCAGGCCGTAGCGCACGGTGGCGCCGTCCTCGATGAGCAGCTCGGTGACGCCGAGCACCTGGGCGGCCTGGCCATCGCCTTCGAGGTGACCCTCGACCACCTCGAAGGAGGAGCCGGCGCCGGCAACGACGAGCACGCGCGGCAGGCTCGCCCCGCCGGCCGCCGGGGCGACGAAGCGCAGGCGGATCGGGTGCTCGAGCGTGACGCCGGCGGGGACCCGTACGACCACACCGCCGCGCCAGGCGGCGAGATTGATCGCCTCGACGAAGCCGTGGCTCGCCGGCACCAGGCGCCCCAGC
>JAZDGE010000106.1:0-2602 GCA_043807175.1 Acidobacteriota bacterium | reverse complement strand
GCCGGCGGCAAAGCCGGCGACCGCGACGCGGGCGCCGGGAAGCTCGTCGAGCGTGAGCCCGCTTTCGGTCTTGCGCGGGTTGCGGAAATTCTCCAGCCGGGGCGACGCGACGCTCGGCGTGGGGGTGGAACGCCACAGCGGGTCCATCGCCCACTGGGTGACGTACGGCTTCTGCGCCGGTGGTATCGGCGGCGGAACGAAAAGCGTGGCCTGCGGCGGCGGGAGCGCCACCACGACCCCGAGCAGCTCGCCGGCGCCGGTGGAGAACCACGGCCGTTCGAGGTAGACGCGCAGACCGCCGCCGGTTCGTTTGCTGGTGATACCGGCGGCGCCGGAGCTCTTCTCCCAGCCGAAGGTGGGGATCACGTAGAGCACGCGGGGTGCGGCCGGGCGAGCGGAGCTGGGAATGTCGACGCTGCGGGGCAGCGAGCGCCGGGTGATCCGCTTGCTCGATGCGGGATCGGTCTCGGCGGCGGCGATCTCGGCGTCGGAGAATGGCAGGTACTCGCGATAGCGGGTGGTGGCGATCGCGGTGTAGGCGATGTCGCGGTGCTTGGTGTCGCCGAAGTGATGGCGGCTCACGGTGATGGTACGGGCCTCCTGCTCACGTTCCAAAGACACGGCGAACCTTTCGCGACTCACCGCCAGCCCCGCCCTGGGAGCGGCCTGTACCGCGGCGTCGCGAGTGACTGGGCGGCGCAGCGCCACCGCCTGCGGCCGGGCGGCCGCTGCCGCGGCGGGTGCTGCGCCCACCAGCCGCTTCTCGGCGGCCACATAGGCGGGAACGAACCGGTAGAGCCGCTCGGGACCGAAGCGAACCTCCTTGTCGGCGTACTCGACTGGCGCCTCGAACGCCTGCGCCTTGCCCTCGACCAGGCGGGGCGGCTCCCCTGGAATCCCGGTGTCGATCGGCTCGAGCCACGCGCACTGGATGTCCACCTTGACGGTGCTCGTGCCACCGATCGGAAAGGCGTCCTGGAGCACTGCAAACGCCTCGCCAGGCTTGCGGATCGCCCGCAGATTCACGAACGCCGGGGCGACGAGCGGCTGCTGCACGGCGTGCACCAGCACCAGCTCGCGGCCCGGCGTCAGCATCCAGTGGACGCCGGCTAGCGCCTGCTTCTCCAGTGATGCCGCCTGGCCGCTGTCCTTGATCCACTGCCACAGCGCCATCTTGTCGAGGTCGGCTGCTTCGAGATACGAGCTCAGCCGCACGCGGGTGATCTCGCCAGGGGGCAGGAACACCGTCAGCTCGCGCCGGCCGGCGTCCCACACCGGGTCCCTCGCCGCCAGCGTGCCGACGACCTTGAGGCGGAACGGCTTCATCTCGGGCCACAGCTCCGGGGCGCCGAAATCGACCTGGACCACCGAGGCCGCGGGCGTGGCGCCCGGCGTGATCGGCCACGTCGAGGCGTTGCCATCGGCACGGAAGCGGGTGACCCGGTTGGCCGGGAGCGTGGCCGCTCGCAGGCCGGCAAATGCTGCGCCCCGCGCCGGCGGATCGGGCAGGTACGGGAGGGCGAGCTGGTCGACGTCGTGCGCTCCCTCCGCCAGGCTTTCGTCCTTGGCCACGATCGTGGCGTAGGCGCCGCACTGCAGGCGGCCGGCGTCGTCGAAGGCGCCGTGTACCTCGGCGGTGAGCTCGGCCGCGCCGGGTGGGGCGAGGTGGCGCTCGGTCACTTCCTGAGACGACGTCGCATCAAGCTCGGGTCGGGAATTGAAGCTGCGAATGACCAGGCGCTCGAGCGTCTCTCCCAGGTGGCCGGTCGGCTTTGGGGCGCCACTGCCACGAGTGCGCGCGATTGGCCGTGACCTCAGGGCGGTGGCCTGGCTGCCCAACGGCTTGCGCAGCACCACGACCGGCTGGGCCACCGGCTCGAAGCGGCGGTAGATAAACGGGCCATCGGTCGCTACCTGGTCGAGCCGCGCTCCGGAGCAGAACTCGTCCGCCTGGCTCAAGGTGAGGCTGTTGCCGGCGAGGTCGACGGCGCGGGCGCGGAGCCGGTAGTTGTGGCCGAACCGCAGCCGCGGCAGCGTCCCCTTGGCGGCATGCACGGAGATGCGCAACTGCAGGTCGGTGGTCGGCTCATTGCCGGCGTCGCTCGCCTGGTTGTTCTTGTCTAGATGCTTGCCGGGGCGCTGCGCGACCAGGCTCCAGCCGCTCCAGCGGCACAGCGCCTCGTGGACGTAGAGGTCCTGCCCCCCTTCCTCGTCCGGATCGGTCGACTGGGTGGCCGCGAGCGACACCCAGCCCTCGTCCGTATCGGTCGCCAACGGCGAGCCGTCGAGCGCCGCGATGACAGTGTCGCGAGCGCACAGTGACCGCCACGCCCCGGCGGCGCCGTCCAGCACGTCGACCCGGTAGCCACGCAGCAGATCGTCGGCCCACAGCTCCGGCTCGCCGCCATCCTCCAGCGTCGCGTTGAGCTGGTAGCGCTTGGCGAAAAGCGCCGCCGTTCGCTCGTCGCGGCGGTCCCGCACCAGCGAGACGCCAGCGCTGCGCAGTGAGGGTAGGCTGACCTTCTCCTTCGCGCCGGCCTTTCCCCGCCGCCGGGCCGTCCGCGCTACCTGGTTGGCAAGCGTCATCGCTTTCTGCGCCGCC
>JAZDGE010000105.1:0-9818 GCA_043807175.1 Acidobacteriota bacterium | reverse complement strand
CGTTTCGCGCTCGTACGAGGCGCGAATCAGCTTGACCATGCCGGCGTTGTTGTGGGCCAGCGAGTAGGCCGGGTTCTTCTCGATCGCGGCCCGATAGGCCGAGAGCGCCTGGTCGAGCTCCACGCGCGGGTCGCGCCCATGGGCATAGGACCAGCGCCCGAGCGCCTCGTAGGCGGCGCCCATCAGGTTGGGAAAATAGGCAAGGTTGGGGTTGAGCTCGAGCCCCTTCTGGCAGGCCGCGATCGCCTCGCGCAGGGAGTCGGTCGGATCGAGACCGTTGCCGGCCTCCCACTCGCCGCGGCGGAACAAGATGTTGCCGAGGTTGTTGTGGAGAAAGACGATCTCCGGGCTGAGGTCGAGTGCCAACCGGTAGTACTTGCTCGCCTCACCAAGGCTTTGGCGGGGATCGAACCCATGCGCAATCTCGTGCTCGACGCGGAGCGCCCAGGCGGTGCCGAGGTTCACCAACGCCGGCGCGTGCCCGGGATTGGCCTCCAACAGCTTGCCTAGCGCCTCCGCGGCCCGCTCGATGTTGGGCAGCGGGTCGAAGCCGCGCCTCATGTCGATCTGCATCGCCTTGAGCAGATAGGCGGTTCCAAGAACCTGGTAGGCGTTGACGCCGGCCGGCGCGAGATCGAGAGCATGCCGCGCGCCCGAGATCACCTCGTCGAGGGAGGCCGTCGGGTCCTCGCCGCGCCGCGTCTGGGCGTCGGCCAGGCGGTGGAAGATCAGCGCCCGCCGGAGATAGGCTGATGCGCGGCTGGGGTCGGCCTGAAGTGCGGCCGCGATCGCGGCCTGCGCACGCTTGAAGGCCTCCGCCACCTCACCGCCGCGCAGGGTGGCGATCTCCATCAGCTTCTCGCAGCGGGCGGCCTCGGCCTCGAAGATGCTGGCGTCGCTGCGCGCGATCTCGCTGGCGCGCCGATAGGCCTCGCCGGCCCGCTCCAGCTCCGCCAGCGCACCGTCGAAGTCCCCCTTGTCCTGCCTCGCGGTGGCAAGTGAGACGCAGGCGTCGCCGCGCAGCTTTTCGGCCTCCCAGAGCCAGGGGGCGGCGGCAAAGGCGGCCTCGGCCTTGGCGAGAGCGAGCTCCCACTTCTGGCCGTAGAGTGCGACCAGGCCCTCGACATAGGCCGGCGCGAGCCCGGCGCCCGCGGCAGATTGACGAAGGTACGCCAGCGCCGGCTCGCGCAGCTCGCGCTCGAGCTGGGCGCGGCGGGCCTCCCGCAGCTCGCGACTGGCCGTGCGCCGGGACTCCTCCAACGCAACCTGAAAGAGCTCGCCGAGCGTCTGGCCGAGCGCGTAGGCGACCTCGGGCGAGCGCGCCCCGCTGCTCCAGGCCGCTTCCAGCCGGCCACGCGCAGCGGCGTACTCCTTGAGCACCAGGTGAGCGCGACCGAGGGCGTAGTTTCCTGGTCCCTGGGCGACCCTGCCCACCCGCTTCATGGTCGTCTCGATGCGCTTCATCCGCTCCAGCATCAAGGCGACCTCGCGCCGGGTGTCGTGCAGCGGCAACGTAAGTGAGACGCGTAGGAAGCTCTCGCCGCGCTCCAGCTCCTGGCCGAACTCCTGCACCAGCGCGGCCCGCTCGGCGGCACGAAGGCGCGTCCGTACCCCCACCGCGAGCATGAAAAGGATCACCGCCAGCGCCACCGCGCCGACGCTCACCGCCGCCTTGTGCTTGCGCGCCTTCTTGCCCAGCACATAGGCCCAGCTCGCCCGCCGCGCCATGATCGGCTCGCCGTTGGCGTAGCGCTCGAGATCCTCGGCGAGCGCCCGCGCCGAGTCGTAACGGCGTTGGGGCTCCTTTTCCAGGCACTTCATGACGATCGTCTCGAGGTCCACGGGTGTGCGCGGCGCGAGCGCCCGCAGCGGCCGCGGGTCCTCCTGCACCAACCGCATCAGCGTCTCGACCTCGGTCGCGGCGGCAAACGGCGGCTCGCCGCCGAGCAGCTCGTAAAGCACCGCCCCCAGGCTGTAGACGTCGGTGCGCCGATCGAGCGTGTGGACCTCGCCGCGCGCCTGCTCGGGCGCCATGTACTGGGGCGTGCCCATGATCATGCCGGTGCGCGTCAGCCCGGGCGCAAACTGGTCCTGGGCGAGCCCGAAATCGAGCACATAGGGCTTCCACACACCCTCCGGAGTGCGCTCGACCATGATGTTGCCCGGCTTGAGGTCGCGGTGGATCAGACCTTCGCGGTGGGCGGCGTGAACCGCATCCGCCACCTGCTTCATGAGCTTGAGCTTCTCGGCCAGCAACAGCTCGTCGCGCAGTTGGCGCAGGGTCTTCCCGGCGATGTACTGCATCACGATGTAGGGCTTGCCTTCGGCCTCACCGACGTCGAAGACCCGGCAGATCCCGTCGTGCTCGACCCGTGCCTGCGCCTGCGCCTCGAGTGCGAACCGGCGCGCCACCTCGGGGTCGTCGCGGCGGAGGAACTTCAGCGCCACGTAGCGCTTGAGCGCCGGCTCCCAGGCCTTGTAGACGGTCCCCATGCCGCCCGTCCCGAGCACCTCCACGACCTCGAAGCGTTCGAGCCTGGGCAGTTTCTCCGCGTCGTCCTCGTGCATCGAACCCCCTGGGAGGGATTATGGGTCGCAGGCAGGGCTGGTGCAATGCGAGGTGTAGGCCAGACACTCCTGTCTGGCCCATGCAGACTGCTGTGGACCTGCAAGGACAGACAAGAGTGTCTGTCCCACTTGCTTTTTTGTAGGCCAGACACTCCTGTCTGGCCGTGCCGTTCACGGGGGCTTGACAAGGTGGGCCTTGGGATTTACTGTATTGCTGATGTAGTACAGCAGTACGGCGATGCGAAAGGGAGCGGCGATGCGAGGGACGGTGCAGATTGACCCTGGGAACGCCACGCCGATCTGGCGGCAGATCGAGGAGGAGGTACGGCGCCTCGTTGCCTCCGGCGCCCTGGCACCCGGCGAGCCGGCGCCCTCGGTGCGCGAGCTGGCCCGGGAGCTGCGCATCAACCCCGCGACCGTTGCCAAGGCGTACCAGCGACTGGTGGATGCCGGCGTCCTGGTGGTCAGAAGGGGCGAAGGCACCTATGTGGCCGACGCGCCGCCACCGATGCCCGCCGAGGAAAAGCTCAAGGTGCTGCACGACGGCGCCATCCGCTATGCCGCTCTGGGCTTGACGATCGGCGTGAGCCGGGACGAGGCGGTGGCGGAGCTCGGCGCCGTGTGGGCGGCGTTTGCGCAGCGGGCGAAGGGAGGAACCAGATGAGCGAGGGAGCCAACCAGGCGGTTGCAGCATTCCGGGATGTCACCGTTCGCTACGGGCGGACGACGGCGGCCGCCGGGATCTCGCTGGAGGTGCACCGGGGCAGCGTCTACGCCCTGCTCGGGCGCAATGGCGCCGGCAAGTCGTCGCTGGTGCGCTGTCTGCTCGGCCAGCAGAGGCCGACTGCCGGCACGGCCCACCTGTTCGGCCGCGACGCCTGGCGTTCCCGCGCAGCGGCGATGGCGCGCCTCGGCGTCGTGCCCGAGGAGTGCGACCTGCCGCCCGCGATGGACGCCCGCGGCCTGGTGGCGGTGGCGATTCCGCTGCTGCCCTGGCTGCGACCGGCCGATGCCGCCGAGATGCGCGACGCCGCCGCCATCACATTTGCGGTCGCGTTCGGCCTGGCGGTCTGGACGGCGCTGCGCACACTCTGGATCGGACTCGCGATCACGGCCATGGCCCGCACCGCCATCCCCGGCGGCCTCCTCGTGCTGGTCGCGCTGCTCGCCGCCGGCCTCGCCCAGACCGCGAGCGGGCGCACCGACATCCGCCGGACTCACCGCGCGCTTTCGCTACGTCGCGGAGTCAGGGTAGGGCGGCACCGGCGAGCTCAGATCGACGGGCTCGCCGAGGCTGGCGAGGGCCGCGAGCCAGAAGTGCGGCAGCGCGAGTGGGACGGCCAGGACGATCCGATGCATGCGACGGCGCAGGCTGGCGTCGTTCCTCGCGAGGGCGAAGAGCTCGCGCCAGGCGTCGATCTCGGCGCGATCGAGGATCTGGGCGAGCACCTCGTCGCTGTCGAGATCGAGGGCGACTCGGTTCCAGAGGGCGCGTGAACGTTCGAGGGCACTGGTGCTCACCGCCGGCTCTCCAGTGCAATGCGGGCCACGATCGGCGCCCACGCGCGACCCCGCGTGACCAGGAACGCCCAGTCGTTCCACGGTGGGCACAGCGACCGTAGGCTCGCCAGGTCGCGGCGCGCGGCATCGACCGGGGAGGCGGCGGCGAGCCGCTCCGCGACCTCGGCAAGGGGTGAGGTTCCCGCACCCTGCGGGTAGATGGCGTCGAACTCCCGGAGGGCATCGCCCACCTTGTCCGCACCCAGCCGATCGAGCAGAACAATGGTGTCGAGGTAGTCGCGGACCGTGTGGCGGACGGCCAGCAACCACGCCTTGATCCTCGCCATCTCTGCGAGCGTGGGGACGCGGAGGCCGGCGACCTCCTCGGTCTCGAGGGGCCTGACCCTGCGGAGCTGCCTGATCCCGGTCAACATCCCGGACATCGTTCCGAGGATCAGCACGGGCCTCTGGACACGCTCCGTCTCCCAGCCCGCGGCCGACTCGAGCGCCGCGAGCACCTCGTCGTAGCGCTCCCTGAGGTCCGCGAGCACATGATCTCCGTCGAGGCTGACGCGGTGGCCTGCGTGGAGCGCGGCGGCCGTGCCGCCCACCAGCACCGCGCCCGGAACGAGTCGCTGCACGTGGCGTTCGGCCGCGAGCAACCGTTCCCATTCCGGGAGATCATCGAGGCCGCTTGCCATGTCGCCATTCTACCCGCGCCCGCCGCGCCGTCGAAAAGCGTGATGAGTGTCGGTCCCGTCCACCCGCCTGAGGCCGCCCGCCGCACTGTGACTCGTCGAAAGGCCAACCCTCTCCCGGGCCACCGGGCCTCAGCGAGTCGACGATGTCGCTGGGGTCCAGCAGCTTGGCGGCGCTCAGGGGCGTGGCGGGTCGCGATCACCGGCAGCACGACTATACTCCAGGCGGAGAGTGGTTCGATCACTGATGCCGACGATCTACCGGGAGGGCCCGTTCCGTTTCTTCTTCAACAGCAGGGAGGAAAGCCGACTCCACGTGCATGTAGAGTCGACTGAAGGGCTCGCGAAGTTCTGGTTGGAGCCAATCGTTGCGTTGGCGGTTCACCACCGCCTCAACGCGCCGGATCTCGCGCGGATCGAGAACATCGTGAAGGAGCACAGGGATGACTTCATTGCAGCCTGGCGCGCGCACCTCGGCTGACGGCGTCACGGGCATCGGCGAGCATGGCTTCTGGCTCCTGGCCGAAGGGCGCGAGTACTTCGTTCCTTTCTCGGACTATCCCGCCTTTCTGGAGGCCACGGCGCGTGAGATCTTCGATGTGCGCTTCCTCGGCGGTGGCCAGCTTCGGTGGCCGGCGCTGGACATCTACATCGAGATCGCCGCGCTCGACCGCCCCGACGAGTTCCCGCTGGCGTTCGGACGTTAGCCCGCATTCTCACCGTGGCCCTCAAGCGACAAGCGGTGAGAATGTGGGCTAGAGGCCCGGCCGGAAAGTCCACCCCGGCCAGGTTTGGCCGCGAAAATCAAAACGCATGTTATTGTACCTTAGTCACTTGTACGACCTTGGCGGAAGCGGCTTGGGCGCGTGAGAGGGTTTTCGGCCGGGCCTCTAGCGCGGTTTCACTTCGTGCCAGGAGACGTTGTTGCTTGGGTGAGGATCGCCCTCGTTGGCACGGAGGTAGACGCGGCTGACACCGCCAAACGAGTACGGGCTCTGGAACACCAAATGCAGCGCTGCGGTGCCACCCACCGGCAGCACGCCAAGCTCACATACGAGCAAATCGTAGTCCATTCGGCATTCTCCCTGACTCGCTGCAATCACAAGCCCGTTCTCGCCACAGGGCTGCAGGCAAGGGAGGTATCCCGGCGGCGGGCGATCGATCAGGACCACACCACCCGCGCCATCTGGGCCATGGTTGGAGACGGTTACCCCGTACGCAAGGGTCTTGGAGCTGATGGCAGGTCCTTCCTGCGCCACCGCAAGGTCGGCAAGTGCCCGCCGGGTGGTCGCCACCTTTCGGACTGTGGCGTCCCGATATGACCCGCCGACAATGATGGCGTCGCCTTGCCCCGAGACCGCGACCCCTGCGCCGCCTTCCTCGTAGGACGTGCCCAGATAGGATGAGAACACGAGGTCCTGTCCATCGGGAGAGAGTTTCGAAAGGAATGAAGTGCTCCCGGCGATACCCGCCACCAACACGGGGTCGCGCAAGGGGAAATCCGGTGACTTCGTGAAACCCGCGACGTAAGCGTTGCCCTCTTGGTCGACGGCCACCGCTTTCGCCGAGTCTGGTCCCAAGCCGCCGAGCAGTGTCGCGTAGATGAGCCTGTCTCCTTGTGAGCTGACCTTGGCCACAAAGGCGTTCTTCCCGGTGTGACTTCGCCGCCGCAAGGGGTTGACCACGGGAAAATCCTCGGAGGTGGTGCTGCCAGTGATGTACGCGTTCCCCCAGTCATCGACGGCGATCGCCTGGGCGAACTCGTCGCGAAAACCACCCAGATACGTCAAGAAGCAGAGACGCTCGCCTCTGGGGTCGATCTTCGCGACCACGGCGTCCTCGCGCCCCGCGTTTTTGCGCTGAAAGCCGTTGGCCAACGCCATGGAGCTGCACCGGCTGTTGCCAACTACATACGCACTGAGGTCAGGGCCGACCGCGACACCTTGGAGCCCAGTGCCAGTGATCATCGAATACGCCAGTCTGCCGTCCGGCGCCAACTTGATGAGGAAGCCGGCGGAGTCGTTGCAGCGCGGGTGAAACGAGGCCGCGGACGTCGACTCGAAGTCCAGCGAGGTCCCCATGAAGACCCCGGCTACGTACGCGTTCCCTTCAAGATCCACGGCAACGCCCCGGACGAAGCATTCCGACCAGCCTCCGAGGTACGTTGAGTACCGGATGGTCGAACCGGAGGCGTCGATCTTGGTCAGAAACGCGCTCATGTATTGTCTCAACGGCATCGTCGGTTGGAGGGCACTCACAGTAGGGAAGTCCACGGACCGCGTGGTGCCTGCGACGTAGGCCGCTCCCTCTTCGTCGACGGCGATGCCGTACGCCCTGTCCTCGGCGCTGCCTAAAAGCAGGGTTGAGTACACGATGTCGCCGCAGGAATCATACTTGGTGACAAAAGCGTCACTGTCAGCCAACCTCCCACTGGTGGATCGGCCAAGTCCCTTTATCGCGTGGCGAAGCGGAAACGAGGTGGAGCTGGTCTCGCCGGTCACGTACGCGTTGCCATGCTTGTCCAAGGCCACGCCGTTCGCGCTCGCTGGGAGGCGATTCACAAAGCTGAGCAGAGGGTCGATCACCGCCGGTCGTGAGGGGTCGTGTTCGGGGAGCTCAAATCCAATCCGGTTCCGAGAATGGAACGTGTGCCGAGCCGGGATCACTCGTAGCTCCCCGTCACGCCGCACGAAGGCAACTGGCTTGTCCTGGCGCAGACTCCAGCCCTGAACCAGCGCCAGGAGGTTGCCTTGTGCGTCAATCCTCAGCTCCTGCGCACCGTCAAACCGCAGCACGGCATCCTTCAAGGCCGCGCCTGAGGCCAGCCTGACGTCGTACTCGAGGTGACCATTCGAGAAGTAGAACTCGACGTCGATGCCAGGGTACACGGCAGCATAGCGGATGCGCCCGTAGTGAGGGACGTCTCTTGCCCATCTCTGCGGCTCGTTTCCAAGCAAGCGGTTGCTGGTCCCTGGCAGCAAGTCCAGACCCACGGGGCGGCTGAAGGGGGATGCGTTCTCGAACGCAATGGCCAACGCGCCCAATGTCTGCGACCGCTTTGCGGACCCGCATGATGAGACAGCCACATCAGCTTCGTAGTGCTTTGCCATCGCAGGGATCACGACCCTGGCGCCGCCGAGGAAATATGCGACATCTCCACCAAGGCGTGCAGCAAATGCTTGGCCTTCAACACTGTTCAGGTACAACGGCTCAAAATAGGCGCCGCCGCGAGCCCACAGCTCACGCGCGAGTACGGCCGTAGAGACGCCACCGGCATGTACGGTCGCATCACTCGTCACGGCGGCGGAAGCAGCATCGGCGCCATCCACCTTTGATCCTGACACGACGAGGCAGGCCAACACCCAGAGGGAGGGGAACAAGAGGCCGCGAATCAAGCGATCAGGATTGAGGATGTGCCTGCCTCGTGACGAGGAGGCGCCCGGGAGCACACTCGCTGGCCACCGCGTCGAACGACATGAGGGGAGAGCGACAGCCCTCACCGTTCCCGGGATGCCCTGGCTGCTACTGTGTGGCGCGTGCATACGCCCCTATCTCCACGCCGGCATAGTAGGTGTTCAGGATCTCTCGGTAGCTCGCGCCGCCCAGGGCGAGCTTGTACGCGCCTCTCAGACACAACCCTTCGCGGCGCAACCCCGTCCCTCGCCCGATGAGACGAACTCCTGGCTTGCCCGAAACCTCGTGCGGTAGCGACATGAAGAAAGCCGACGGTAGGTTCAGGTCTGTCGCCACAAGGCGCGCGCCTCCAGTGCTCGAACGATCGGCACATGAAAGGTGATAGACCCCGCCGCGACCTTCTGAACCGGGGCTTGCGTCTAGCTTCCAGCAATTCGTGCTGCCGGTGCGTGCGCTGATCTCGCCGAAAGTGAGGTCGCGTACCCACCAGGAGTCCGGGGAGCGTTCATCCGCGGTGGTCAAAGGCTCGATCGCCACCGCCACGATGCCCCCTTCGACCAGCCACAGCGTCGCGCTCGATCCCGCGAGGGTGGTGACTGCCGCGACCCGCCAGCTCAGCCCTTGCTTCTCAAGGGACTCGACAGCGCGCGGCAGGTCCCTCACCGCTTCGCCCGATTCGCTGACGAAGCGCACGCCGCCCGGTCCGGGGATTACGCGGCCTGTGATCGCTTCGACTTTGCCGGTGACCTGGGCGAGGCGCACCACCAGCGCCATTTGCCATGCCTCGTCCCTCACGGCCTCGTCCTGGCACTCCACTGGAAAACCGGCGGTGTAGAGGAGGCGCAGGATCTCACCCACGGTCACAGGCGCCTGCCCACCGCCGGTGAGGGTCAAGGCGCTGCCAAGAGGAAAGGCACCAAGCAAACCCGCGCCGCCGCGACCAGGGCGCGATCCTCCGAGCCGCTCCGCCAGCGACCGCGGGTCGGACCGGATGTGGAGGGCTGCCGCAGCCTTCCTCGCCACGAAGGCGAGCATCTGGGTAGCATTGAGCCACTTTCCCTCTCGTCTGGCGGCCCCGACAACCACTGTGGCGCCCCGGCACGGCACTCCCCTGAGATACGGGAACTTCGCGCTTTCTCGTACCGTGAACCGTGAGGCGTCGGCCGTATGGCCGCCGCAATCGGCTACGCATACGGCATCAATTGGCGCTCCTTCGAACATCATGATCTCTGGTGCCGTCGCGTGGACGGCATCGTCTGCGAGGTCTTGCCCGGCGGCCGCACCCGCGTAGGGCGAGCACAATGCCGACTCGCGCAGGTCGTACCCCTCCGCCTCATGGTCACCGCCGTGCGTAAGGGCGTGGGTCCGTGCCGCTACCGCGACCGCCTTGAGCGCCTCAAGGGCGGGCGCTGTGCGCGCGACTGCGCCGCCACAACGCCACGAACGTAGTCGTCCAACTCCAGCCGATTGATGAGCCTTACGCGCTCCCCAACCCCATAGGCTTGGACCTCTCCGGCAACGGCCCTCTCCCCGACCAAGCTCTGGGAGGTTAGGAGCCGTCGAGAGATCAAGAAGCACCCGGACCACCCGTGCTCCCGGTTTGATTCTCTCCGGGGCGGGTTCCGGCGGCTCTTCGGC
>JAZDGE010000104.1:0-2113 GCA_043807175.1 Acidobacteriota bacterium | reverse complement strand
CAGTCGATGGGCGGCGGGAAGACGCACAACCTGATCACCCTGGGGCTCCTGGCGAAATATCCGAAATACCGCAAGCGTCGATGAGCAGCACCGCGGCGTCGGCGCCACGGACCAGGTTGGGCAGCCAGTTGTCCATGTGCTCGGCGGCCACCGGCGGCAGATCGACGAGCTGAACCTGGATGTCCTCGTAGGGCATCATGCCCGGCTGCGGGCGGGTGGTGGTGTAGGGATAGTCGGCGATCGCCGGCTCGGCCCGCGTCAGCGCCGCCAGCAGCGAGGACTTGCCGGCATTTGGCGGCCCCAACAGCACGACCTGCGCCGCCCCCTCCGGCTCGACCTTGACCGTGTGGCCGTGCTTGGCGGTACGAGTGTCCTCTTCCTGCCGGACGCGCGCCAGGCGGCGCTTGAGGTCCGCCTGCATCTTCTCGGTCCCCTTGTGCTTGGGGATGTTGGCGAGCATCTCCTCGAGCGCCGCCCGCCGCTCCTCGACACTGCGGGCCGCCTTGAACCTGCCCTCGGCGGCCCGGTACTGCGGGGTGAGGTTCGCCGGCATGGTGAGAATTGTAGACTGCGCGGGTGCACGCCGCGATGGCCAATGAGTCGGATGAGAGGGCCACTCCCCAGAGAACCACGACGGGGTTCGTGGACCGCGGACCGGGGACCGGGGACCGGAAGCGGCATGGCGGCCCTCCCTCTGCCGGCCCTGGCCCGCATGGCACAGCAGCGGTCGCCGTCGCGCTCGCCGTCGCGTACCTGGCCGCCGCCACGCTGGCCCCCGCCCTGCTGCCGGCGGTCACAATCGCCTCCGTGGTGGCCACTTGCGCCTTGGTGCTGGTGCGTCGCGACTCGCGGCGCCTGCGTGTGGCGCTGGCGGCGATTGCCATCTGGCTCACCGTTGGCTTCGCCGGCGCCTGGGCGCTGCCCAGCGGAGGCGCCGCCGGCCTTCTGTGGGTGCTGCTGTTCCTGTTCTTGCTTCCGCTGCCCCTGATCTCGTGGCTCTACTGGCTGAGCTTCCCGCCGAGCCCGGGCGGCAGCGCAAACGAGTCCGCGCTCCGGGCTCCGGGCACCGTGCCGGCACCGTCCCACCGTGCACCAGAACCCGGCGCGCCACCGATCTCGAACCATGAACCACGAACCACGCCCAACAGGTGGGCGGGGGCGCCATGACGCTTCTCGCCGTCATCCTGCTCCTTGCGCTCGCCGCCGCCTGGTGGGGAGCGCACCGGATCGCCTCTCCGGATGACTACTTCGCCGCCGGACGGCGCGCCGGCGCCTGGCTGGTTGGTGTCGCCGGGACTGCCGCCGCGGTGTCGGCGTTCACGTTCGTCGGCGGGCCCGGCCTGTTCGCGGTGGCAGGTGTGGGTTCGCTGTGGATCATCCTTTCCGCGCCACTCACCGGCGCCCTGCAGTGCTGGGCGGTGGGCGAGCCGGTGGTCGAGCTGGCCCGGCGCAACGGCGTACTCACTCCCCAGGAGCTGCTCGGCGCGCGCTTCGGGCGCGGCGCGCGGGGGGCTGCGGCGCTGGTGATCGCGCTCGGGGTGGTCGCCTCGCTGGCCGTGCAAGCAAAGGCGGCGGCCGTGCTGGCGCAGGCGTTTCTGAACGTTCCGCCGCTTGCAGGGGCGCTCGTGGTGATGGCCGCGACCACCGCCTACACCGCCCTCGGCGGAATGCGCGCGGGCCTCCTCGCCGACGCCGTGCAGGGCGCCGTAATGGCCTGCCTCGGTGTGGGCCTCGCCGGCGCCGCGCTGATCGCCGCCGGCGGACCGCTCGCTGCGATAGACGCCCTCCAGACGAGCCGTCCGGCGCTGCTTGGTTCGTTCGGCGCCACCCCGCCTGCCGCCGCCTTCGCGTGGTTCCTGCTCTTCGCCCTCGGCACCTGCGCGCAGCCGCACTATCTGCAGAAGTTCCTGTTCCTGCGCTCGCCTTCGCAGTTGCGAGCTCTGCCCGCGGTACTCACCGGCGCGCTCACCGCCACGCTGGCCATCTGGGTTGGTATCGGGCTAGCAGGGACCGCAATGCAGGCCAGCGGGGTCGTGAGCCCAACCCGCCCCGACGGGTTGATGCCCGCGGTCATGGCTCACCTGGGTCCCGCAGCGGTGGTTATGGCGGCGGC
>JAZDGE010000103.1:0-8086 GCA_043807175.1 Acidobacteriota bacterium | reverse complement strand
GACGCCGCGCAGACCTTCGGTACCTGGATCTGGCTCGGCGGCAGGATTCCTCCGGAGGCCGAGTGGCACCGCCTGCCGACGCCGCTGGCGTCACCGGCGGTGCGGCGAGCGCTCTACGGGATGGAGGCGGGGTTCCTGGTTTTGTTGCTCGCCGCCGGATGGCGGATGAGCCGCGCCGGCGACGCCCTCGGCCTGTGTGCCACCTTCGGCCTCGCCTGCACGGTGAGCGTGATGCTGTCGCCGGTGTCGTGGGCGCACAGCTTCGTCGTCACCCTGCCGGCTGCGCTCTTCGTTCCCTTCTGGTTATGGCGGGAGCGCCGGTCGTGGCTGCCATTCGCGAGCGCCACCACCCTGGTCGTGCTGGGAGTGCAGATCTACCTGTTTCGCACCACGCTCAAGGAGGTCGCGGTGCTCGGCGTCGGCATGGCGGCCTGGCACCTCTGGGCCTCGTGGCAGATCCTCGGGATCAAGCGACCGGCCAGCGCGGGGGCGCTTCCGAGTTGGCACGAATGACGAGCGCCACCAGGGTCCCGATCGCAACCACCGCGAGGAAAAAGAAGGGGCCCGTGGGGACGAGCTTTCCGAGGTAGAAGAAGGTGAGGAAAGCGGCAGCGGCGGTGCGCTGGCAGGCGCTGAGGTGCAGAGTGTCGAGAAGCGACCCGGCGGTCACCACCGCCACCACGGGCACGAGCAGGGCGAGGTGGTGCTTCTGCGACCAGGGAGTGAGCAGCAGCATCGCGCACAGGTAAACCGCGAGCACCCAGAAGCCGTTGGCTGGCACCACCTCGACCCGCGCCTGGCGGTCGAGAAGGAGCGCGGCCCCGATCACCGCCACGGTGGCCAGGAGCTGGAGCGCGATTCCCTCCGCCTGGGGCCAGAGGTAGGCCAGGAACCCATGCAGGGTAAAGAAGGTGCCGGTCCAGGAAATCGCCGTTCCCTTGGTGGGAAAGAGCACCGAGCCGAAGTAGCCGTGGTAGAGGTCGAGGATCCTGCCGCCCGCGAGCACTGCCGGCAACAGGCACAGCGCAGCGGCGAGGATCAGGGTGAGGGCAAAAGCGCGCCACCGCGCCCGGCGCAGCAGCGCGAGCAGCAGAAAGACCGGCGCCACCTTGAGGGCAATGGCAAGAGCGAGAAAGAGACCGGCCGCCGCCGTGCGGCCGGCCAGGAAGCTGCGGTAGAAGAGCACGCAAAGCAGCGCGATGACAAAATTCACCTGACCGTTTCTGAGGTTGTTCTGGATCACTCCGAACATCAGGAAGAAGACAAGGCACAGCGGGACGATGAGGCGCCGCACCCCGACCCCTGCCTCGGCGGCGCCGGGCGTGGGTGGCAGCGCGAGGCGAATCGCGAGCAGAGAGGCCGCCACCATCGCCGCCACGTTGATGGCATACCAGAGCCCGACCGCCAGCCAGGTCGGGAGGAGGGCCAGCGGGATCAGCAGCAGGGCCAGGAGCAGGGGGTAGACATAGCTGAAGTGAGAGCTGGTCAGGTAAGGATCGCTGCCCGCCAGCAGCGCCCGCGAGGCCGTCAGGTAGGCGAGGAAGTCGTTGCCGATCGGGCGCTGCGCGGAGGCCTCGGCCTCGACGAGCGTGAGCAGCAGCAGCGCCACCACCGCCAGCAGCGCCGCCGCCTGAGCGCGCCAGTCCGCCAGGAGGGCTCGCCAATGAGGGAGTGGTCGGGTCATGCCGTTGGTGTTCCGGAGAGTACCAAGGTCGATGCCGTGCCTGGACCTCGACCTGGACCTCGACGTTGACCTGGACCAGCCTGCGTGGAGCGGACCTCAGCGCGCAGGCCGGTGCGGCGCTGGCGCTCGTCCGGCCGCCACGAGTTCAGGAAGCGAAAATGCTTCTCGCCCCAGCCGCCGGGATGCTCGCGAAGATGTGTTGAGTGCAGAAGGTCCAAGTCCAAGTCTAGGTCCAGGTCCAAGTTTGGGTCCATGTCGGGAGGACACATTCGTTGACGCCCATTCTCATTGCCCCGAGCTCTGCATAGCCACCCACCCGTCCGCGGGTCCCGTTAGCTGTACGGAAGAGCTCTTTGCATGCCTTCGACCCACCAGCAACGCGCCGCGATGATACCCTGGCGGGCCAGATGGAGATCACCTTCGTCGCCGATCGCTTTTCCGCCGAGGGCGGGGGTTGCGAGCGCTATCTGGTCGAGTTGGCCACGGCTGCGGCGCGGACCGGGTGGGTGGTGAGGGTGCTGTGCCGCCAAGCGGGCGAGGGCGCGACCCTGCCCGGGGTGGCTCGAGTGCGTGTCTTTGCCGGGCCGGCGTGGCGCGCAGAGCCCCGGCTCCGGCAGGCGGTTGCCGAGGAGCGGGGGCGGCACCCGGAACGGGCGGTGCTCGCCGTGCGGCCGGTTCCTGGCGCGACCCACTATCAGTTGCACACCGGCCTCTACCGCCAGGCCTTCGCCGCCGAGCGCGACAGCACCAACGGGCTGCGCCGCCTGCTTTACTGGCCGGCGCTCCGGCTCAACCCTCGCCGCACGATTCTGCTCGGCGCCGAGCGCGAGGTGCTTCGCCGGTCGGCCTCGACCCGTCTCATGGTGTTCTCCGAGGCGCTGGCGAGGGAGCTTGTGGCCAATCGGCGTGTGCCCGCCGGGCATGTCCGGGTCTCGCGGCCAGGGGTCGACCTCGCGCGCTTCCACCCGCGGCGAGAGACCTCAAACCCGCCGCGGACGGCTGCCGCGCCCGAGCTCGCCTGTTTGTTCGTCGGCCACGACTTCGCCCTCAAGGGCCTGGATCAGGCGATTACGGCGCTGGCCGAGCTCAATCGCGGCGGGGTGCGGGCCCGGCTGCGGGTCGCGGGTGCCGGGCCCGGCGCCACCTTTGCCCGCGCCGCGGCACGCGCTGGCCTGGCGAAGCTCGTGAGCTTCCTCGGCGGCATCCACCCCGCCGCGCTCGCCGAGGAGTACCGCGGCGCCGACGTGCTCGTGCACCCGACGTTCTACGACCCATTCTCGCGGGTGGTGGTGGAGGCGCTGGCCTCGGGCTGCCCGGTCGTCACGACGCGCACCTGTGGCGCCGCCGAGCTGATCGAGCAGGGCCGCGAGGGCTTGCTGATCGACCACCCGCGCGACCTTGGCGGGCTGACCGGCGCGCTCGCGTCGCTCGCCGACGCCGGCCGGCGGGCGGCGATGGGGCGCGCTGCCGCGGCGCTCGGGCAGACGATGGACTTCACGCGCCATGCGGCCGAGGTCCTCGACTGGCTGAGTGAGCCAATTCTGTGCCCGGACGACTCGCCGCCGTGAGGAAAGCCATCGCACGCCGTGCAGGCGCCGGCGCCCTGCACTCTGCCTACGCCTTCGACGGGCTGCGCGCGGTGCTGATCGTGCTGGTCGTGGCGGGACATGCGGTGATCGCCTTCGTGAACGCCACCCCCGGGCTGCCTTGGCCGGTGCGAGACCGCCCTTGGGGGTGGGTATTCGATGTCCTCGCCTGGTGGCTGCTCGGCGTCACCATCCCGGCGTTCTTAGTCCTCGCCGGCATCACGTTGGAGGCGCTGGCGGGCACGATGGCGCCGGCGAAGCTGCTGCGCAACCGGGCGCGAAGGCTGGTGGCGCCTTTTCTCCTCGCCGCCGTGGTGCTGCTGCCACTCACCTACGCGGTGTTCTCCCTCGGCTGGTACGCGAGTGGCCGCTGCACGTGGAAGGAGATCTTCCAGCTCCGCTTTCATGATCCCGAGATCAAGGCCAACCTGTGGGGACCGGCGCACCTGTGGTTTCTCGAGTTTCTCATCATCTGCACCTTCGGCATCATTGCGCTTCGCGAGCTGGCGCAGCGGTGGCGACAGCGACCGCGGGCCTCCACGGCGCCAACTGAGGGCGCCCGCGTGGAAGCGCGGGCGCTCGCGCTCGGGCTCGCCGGGATGGTGGCGGTGGTGGCCGGCATCATCTGGGCCACGCCCGCCATCTGCACTCGCTACACCAACTCCTTCCTCCCCGAGCCCGGCAGGCTTCTGTTCGCGGGCGCTTTCATGGCGGGCGGGATGTGGCTGCACCGCCATCGGAGCGCGCTCGGTCTACTCGCGCGCTGGAGCTGGCCGCTGCTCGTCCTCTCGCAGCTCGCGTTCGTCCCGGCGGCGGCGCAGCTCCTGCGGGTGCTGCGGGACGGCCTTGCCCCCGCCTGGACGCTTCTGGCGCCGGCGATCGGGGGCTTTGTCGTGCTCGCAGCGGCAGGGTCGCTCGGCCTGACGGTGCGCCTCTACCGCCGGTCCCACCCCTCCTTGCGCTTTCTTGCCGAGGCGAGCGCCTGGATCTACCTCAGCAACCTGCCGGTCGTCGCGCTTCTCCAGGTCGAGCTGCTGTACCTGCAGCTCCACCCGTTGGCGAAGTTCGTCATCGTTGTGATGGGGACTCTTGCAATCATCCTCCCGGCTTTCCACCTGCTGAGGCGGCGAGCCACGCGCTGAAGCTGCCCAAGGAACCGGCCTCCGTTGCCCGGCCGCGATTGACGACCCGCCGCGGATGAGATCTGCGACTCGTCGTGCGCAAGTCTCTGGATGGGTGGGGGAAACGGACCCCGGAGCCCGGACCCCGTATTTTTTCTAGGCAGGCGGCAGGCGGGCGAGGATGGCCTCGACATAGCGCCGGGAAACGCCGCCCTGCGACGCGCAGTAGGCCGCGCCGCGAAAGCCTATCGCCAGGCGCAAGGGTTCATCCGCGAGCAGCTCGGCGAGGGCCGAGGCGAGCGCGGCCTCGGGCTGGCCCGAGGGGCGCAGGACGCGAATGCCGCCCGCCTCCTCGAGGCTACGCACCGCGTCCTGGAAGCTCTCGAAGGAGGGGCCGATCACGGTCGCGCAAGCCTGCGCCGCGGCCTCGAGCGGGTTGTGGCCGCCGCGGGGCACCAGGCTGCCGCCGATAAAGGCCAGGTCTGCGTAGGCGTAGAGCGAGGCGAGCGGACCCATCTCGTCCACCACCAGCAGGTCCCAGTCGACGGCTGCGGCCAGCGCGTCGGACCACAAGACGGCGCGCCAGCCCTGCGCCCTGGCGTCGCGCAGGATGCACCCCGCCCGACCGGTGTGGCGCGGCGCCAGCACCAGGCGAAGCGAGGGGAACTGGGCTCTGAGCCCTGCCAGGCAGCGCGTGAGCATTGCCTCCTCGGGATCGTGCGTACTCCCGGCGACGACGAGCGGGCGCCGGGCCAGGCTCGCGCGCCAGTGCTCAGGCAGCGGAGTACTGGCAGGCGCTGCATCGAGCTTGAGGTTGCCGAGCGCCTCCACCTGCTCAGGAGCGGCGCCGATCGCAATGAACGCCTCACGCTCGCGCTCGTTCTGCGCGCCGATCCAGCAGCCGTGATGAAAGACCCGGCGAAAAAACCCGCGGGCGAGCCGGTAGCGCGGCAGATCGCGGGGAAAGATGCGGCCCGAGACGACCAGCAGGGGGATCCGCAGCTCGCCACAGGCGCAAAAGAGACTGGGCCAGATCTCGGTCTCGACGATCACCACCGCGGCCGGCCGCAGGGCGTCAAGCCAGGAGCGCAGTGCCGCCCGGCGGTCCCAGGGGAGGTAAGCCACCCCCTCGATGGCGGCGTTGGATGCCTGCGCCAGGAGGGCGGCTCGCCGCCCCGCGTGGTTCCCGGTGGTGAGCACGAACGAGAGGTCGGCGGCGGTGGCGCCGAGCGCCGCGGCGAGGGTGCGGGCGGCGCCAACCTCGCCGGCCGACACGGCGTGAATCACCAGCCGGCGGCCGCGCGGCGACGGCAGCGCCACCGCTCCGAGGCGCTCGGCGAGAATGGCCCGCGAGCTGCGACCGGCCACGATGCGCAGGCACTCGAAAGGCGCCAGCCCGCCCCAGGTGACGAGCATGACGAGCGCATCGTAAAGCCGCCGCAGGCCTCGCGAGCCGAGCCCGGAGCGGTCCGGTTCAGCCATCGGCGGCCTCGCCCGCGGGTCCTCTTCCCGCGGTTGGGCGGGGGCTGACGGTCATCGGTCCTCGGCGTGGCTGGCGACAAGGCCCGCCTCGTTGTGGGCATTCCTGTGACACCAGGGCCCAGGGTCCGAGAGTCACCGGCGCTCCTGCCGCCGCACCGCCACCAGCTCGAGCGGCCGGCCGTGGACGAGGTCGAGACCGCGAGCGCTGGCGATCTCCGCCACCGGGAGGGGTCCCTGCTGGCCTTCGATCCGGGCGAGCACCTCGCGTGGCAGCACCAGGACCCCCGGGGCGCGCTCGCGCGTCCAGGAGACAGCCGCCTCGTCGGAGCCCAGTGGCGTCACCGGCAGCCGGCGGAGGTAGAAGACCAGGCTGGGCTCGTCGAACTCGTGGGTGAAGACAGGCACGGTGGGCAGCGTGGCGGCGCGAATCGCCGCCGCGATGATGGGCGCCGGCTTGGCCGGCTCGCCGGCCGGAAGCAACCAGAGGGCCAGCAGCAAATGAGTCGCGAGCATGCCCCCTGCGAGCACTAACACGGTTGGCAGGTGACGGCCACGGCGATACATTCGGATTGCGGCCAGGTTTGTGAAACAAAACACAAGCGCGAGGACTGCCGCCGACGCGCGCAGGCCGGGAAGCGGGGCCAACACCGCGGCGGCGGCAGCGCCGGCCACCGCAAGACCGGCGACCGGCGCGAGCAGCCACGGCCCCCAGCGGCGCGATGCCTCCTCGTGCGGTCCGAGAACTCGCGCGCGCGTGGCCTCGATCGTGGCCGCGACCGCGATCGCGAGCGCAGGCCAGATCGGCAGCACGTAGTGAGGCAGCTTGGTGGCCGCGATGCTGAAGAGGGCGAATGGCAGCACCAGCCAGCTTGCCAGCAGGGGGCCGGCGGCGCCAGCGCCAGCGCTCTTCTGGCGGAGCGCCCGCAGGGCCTCGGGCAGGTGGAGCGTCCAGGGAAAGAAGCCGGTGAGCACCACCAGCAGGTAGAACGGCAAGGTGAGCAGCAGGTTGCCACCATGTCCCTCGAGCGGGGTCACGAAGCGGCGCAGGACATGAAACCCGAAGCCTTCGCGAAGGAACAGGCCGCCAGTCGCCCGGTTGGCGGGGATCGCCCAGAGCAGAAAGAGCCCAACGCTTGCCGCCGCCGCTGCCACCACCGCGAGGACGACCTGCTGCTGGCGCGCCGGCGCGGCGCCGGCCAGAGTCCTGCGATCCAGCGCCAGCGTTGCAGCGATCACGAGGAGGGGAACCGCAAGGCCCACCGGACCCTTGGTCAACATCCCCGCGGCCAGGGCCAGGGTGAGCCCGGCCAGATCGAGCGCGCGCGGCTTCGCGCGGGGATCGCGCAGGCGCACAAAGGCTGCCAGGGCGCCGGTGGTGCAGGCGAGGAGCACGGCGTCGGTGGTGGCGACGGCGCCCTCGATGAGGAGCAGCGGGGTGGTCGCCAGCACGAGCATGGCCAGGAGCCCGGTGGAGACCGAGAAGAGGCGGCGGCCGATGGCGAAGGTGAAGAGCGCCGCAAGGGCGGCACCGACCGGCGACCAGCAGCGCGCCGCGAGCTCGGTGGGACCGAGCAGGCTCACGCTCGCTGCCATCAGCCAGGTGATCAGGATCGGCTTGTGGACTCGGGGCTCGCCATTGAAGGTGGGGAAGAGGAGCTGGCCCGTGCTCGCCATCTCCACCGCGGCCTGGGCGAAGCGGGGCTCGTCGCGGTCCCACAGCGTGGTCCACGGGGTCGCCAGCAGGTAGACGGCGAAGATCGCGGCGGCGAGGAGGACCGCGCCGGCCCAGCCTCCAGCCAGGGCGCTCGTAGCCACCAGCGGCGTCGCCGGAGAAGCCTGACCGGAAGTCGAGTTCATCGCTCTCTTCACCGCCTCGGGGTCGCGCCCGCCCAACCTGCAGGAGTTTAGCCCGCATTTCTCACCGCTTGTCCTACTGCAAGCGCCGATAGCACGCCATCTCGGGCCGTACTCGCTCCTCGCTCCTCGACGTACTGTTCAAGTACGCCTGCGTCGCTCGTCACTACGTGCCCGGTGCCAGGTATAACACTTTGGGCGCGGTCGGCCGTTGCGGCAATCGAGACTGCGAGCAAGGGCCGAGAATCGCTGGTGTGGCCACAGCACCAAAGTGTCATACCTGGCACCGAACGCACTCTCGGCGCTTTCGCTACGGACCACGGTGAGAAATGCGGGCTAGCCTCCATTCACGCTACGAT
>JAZDGE010000102.1:0-10254 GCA_043807175.1 Acidobacteriota bacterium | reverse complement strand
GCCTATCTCCAGCATGACTCCTACTATCGCGATCTTGCCGGGTGGAACCCGGAGCACTTCCTCCACCACAACTTCGACCACCCGGATGCGCTCGAGACCGAGCTGATGGCCGAGCATATCCGGGTGCTGAAGGCGAATCGGCCGGTGGAGGTGCCGATCTACGACTTCACTCGTCACGTGCGGACGGGGCAGACGCGGCAGGTGGAACCGCGCGGCGTGGTGCTGGTGGAAGGGATCTTGATCTTCGCCGAGCCGGCGTTGCGCCAGCTCTTTGACATCAAGATCTTTGTCGACACCGACGCCGATCTGCGCTTCATCCGGCGGCTGAGGCGCGACCTGGATGAACGCGCCCGTACGGTCGAGAGCGTGACCCAGCAATACCTCGAGACGGTACGGCCGATGCACCTCGAGTTTGTCGAGCCCGCCAAGCGGTGGGCCGATGTGATCATCCCCGAGGGAGGGTTCAACGCGGTCGCGCTCGACTTCGTCTGCGCGCAGGTCGAGGCTCTCCTGGGGTCGAGCCGGCAGTGAGCGTGCGGCGCATCCTGCCGGTGGCCTCGGGCAAGGGCGGGGTGGGGAAGACCACCTTCGCCATGAACTTCGCGCTCGCCCTCTCGCGCGTCGCGCCGACCGTCCTGGTCGACCTCGATACCGGTACCTCCTCGATCCGTAACACCCTGGACGCGGCGGTGGAGCGCGACCTCTACCACTTCTTCCGCCGTGACGAGCCGCTCGCGCGCTGTCTCACCCGCCTGCCCGAAAAGCTCGACCGGCGCGGCGACTTCCGCAACTTCGCCTTCGTCGCCGCTCCCCGCCACGCGATGGATGAGTTCGTCAACTTGAGCAATGGGATGCGGCAGCGCCTGATGCGGGCGATCAACGACCTTCCGGCGGCCTATGTCGTGCTCGACCTGCGGGCCGGGCTCGACCTTAATGTGCTCGATTTTCTGCCCTACTCGAACTCGGGGATCCTCGTCTTCACGCCTCATCACCCGGCCGCGACCATGGCCGCTGCCGACATCGTCAAGGCACTGCTATTCCGCAAGCTGAGACTGGTCTTTGACCCCGGCGGACCGCTCGCGGGCGCGCCCGGCGCGGCGCAGCGCCTCGCCCTCGTCAACGCGCTCCTCGACCGCGTCGAGGACCCCTACGACGATGGCATCCCCAATCTCGACGCTTTCCTGCGCGACCTCCTCGAAGCAGTGGGCGACCACGCGCTGGTCCAGGCGCTGGCCGAGAACGTTGCGTCCTTCGCCGTGCACTTCGTCCTCAACCTCTTCGACGGCGTGAAGGAGTCCTTCGAGGGCGCGGTGGCGCCATTCGTGCGCTCGCTGCAGCAATTCGTCTCCACTCGCCTGGCGATTCACAATCTCGGCTGGATCGTCACCTCGCCGGAGATCCATCAAGCCAACTGCAGCCGCCGGCCGATCGTGCTCTCCCCGGCGCGCAACGCCCCGGAGGCCAAGGAGGACATCTTCGCCGAGCTCGACCGCCTGGCCGGCGTCAGGGTGCCCAGCAAGCCCCCGCCCCGGCCTCGGATGGTGGACTTCCTGCTGACGATCAACCCGCAGGACGCCCTCCTGGACCAGCTCGAGGTGCTCCGGGCGATGCACCGCGACACCGCTGCGCTGCAGGTGCGGGACAACTTCGCTTACCTCACCCGCCGCGCCGTCCACATCCTCTCGACCCTGCCGCCGGACCGCTTCGGGCAGCGCCAGCTCGTGCCCCCGAGCGAGTTCTGCCGGACCCTGCTCGCTTCGTTCTGAGCCCGCAGCGGTGTCGCAGGACGCTGGCGGGGCGACGAAGACAAGGACCGCAATTCTCGAGAAGGCGACAGCGCAGATGGGCGAGCGAAAAGCGCTAGAAGCTACTCGCGGGTGCGCCGGCGCCGCTGGCGCAGCTCCTCTTCCTTGAACATGTAGCGGATCGCGTGCTTGTAGATCATCAGGTTGGGCCCGTCGGTGCGATTGAGCTTGAGGCAGTCCTTGTCGTACCACTCGATCCAGCCGTGCAGCTCGGTGGCATCATCGAGCACCACGACCATCGCCGTCTTGTTCTGCATCTGCTTGATGAAGTAATAGTTCTCGGCGTTGGTCTGCTCGGGCGGAGCTTGTTTGCGATGAACCATGCCGCGCAGCGGCGTGCGATCACCCACCTCGGAGATCGAGGGGCGAATGAGCCGCCGGCTGCTTAGGGTATCACCCTCGTTTCGTTCAGAGTCCCTCATGGCGTCCCCGTCAACTTAAGAGAAATATAGCACCCTTTCGATCCTCTTGCCAGGATACGGATGATGAGCCCTTCGAGTTTAGTTCGACGACTCACGCGAGCCGGGCGGCGGCATTTCATACGAGAGGCAACACATGAGGCGGCCGCACATTCCTGAGATCCGGCTGGGATTGAGCGAAAGCCGCTGCGCCTTGGCCATCCGGATGGTGATCGAGTTGAAGCGCAACATGTAAGAGGAGCAGCACAACGCCCGCCCGCAGGGCCCCCAGCCTCCCGCCAGCTTGGCCTGATCGCGCACCCCGACCTGGCGCAGCTCGACCCGCCGGCGCAGGTGGCGGGAGAGATCGCGCAGCAGCTCCCGCAGGTCGACCCGCTCCTCGGCGGCGAAGGTCAGGTAGACGGCCTCGCGATTGAGGGGCACCACGGCCCCGACCGGCCGCAGGGGCAGGTCGAGCTCGCGGACCCGCCTGCGGCAGAAGGCGATCGCCTCCCGCTCGAGCTCGACGACGCGCGCGCCCTGCTCCATCTCCGCGGTGACAGCGCGCCGCAGCAGCGTGCCCAGACTCTTGGCCGGGCACTGGCGCAGGATCGGCATCTCGTAGGGCACGAGCCTCCCCAGGCGTTCGCCGTCCTCGGTGCCGACGACGTACCACTCGCCCGCCTCGAGCTTGACGCCATCACTCACAGTGCAGAGCTGGCCCGGCACTCCGGCAGCGAGCGTGACGCGGGCAAGCCGCGGCGATGGGGTCGTGCCGCCGGAACAGGAGGCGCAGCTCATCGGGGCACGTCCCGCGCCAGGAGCGTGGCATCCGCGGCCGCGACCGCCTCCGCCTGGGCGGCCCTGGCTTCCCGCAGCCGCTTCCCGAGCGCCTCATCGCCGAGGGCGAGAATCTCGGCCGCGAGCAGCGCCGCGTTGCGCGCTCCGGCGCGGCCAATCGCCACCGTGGCGACGGGCACGCCGCCCGGCATCTGGACCGTCGAGAGTAGGGCGTCGAGGCCGTCAGCCACGCCCCCGACAAGTGGCACGCCGATCACCGGCCGCACCGTGGTGCCGGCGACGACGCCCGCCAGGTGAGCCGCCATGCCGGCGCCGCAGATGAAGACCTTCACTCCCGCCTCCTCGGCCTGGCGCACCAAATCCACGGTGCGGGCCAGGGAGCGGTGGGCGGAAGCCACATGGGCACGCCAGGAAACGGCGAGCCGATCGAGCTCGGCTGCCGCCTCGCGCATGACCTCCCAGTCCCGGGGCGAGCCGACGAGAATAAGTACAGGCTCGCTCATTCCGAACCCCTTCCAATGTCCTGGCGGTACCGCTGGCCCGCATACCGCACCCGCTCAACGCCACCATAGGCGCACTGGACCGCCTCGGCGAGGTTGTTCCCCCGGCCGACCACCGTGAGCACGCGGCCCCCGGCGGTGACCAGGCGGCCATCCTGGAGCGCGGTGCCGGCATGAAAAACGAGGACGCCGGGCAGGGCCAACGCCTCGGCGATCCCGGTGATCGCGTCGCCCCGGCGCGGCGAATGAGGATAGCCGGCGGCGGCCAGCACCACGCCGGCGGCCGCCTCGTGCTTCCAGCCCGCCCGCACCCCGGCCAGCTCGCCGCGGGCGGCGGCGAGCAGGACGGCAAGCAGATCGCCGTCGAATCGCGGCAGCACCACCTACGCCTCGGGGTCGCCCAGCCGGCAGTTGAACTCGAGCAGCTTCGGTCCCTCGCCGGTGAGCATCACCCCGGCGTAGAGCACGCCGCGGTATGGGCGGCCCTCGGCCGAGAGGCCCTCGAGCGCGGGATGGATGATCTGGCGCAGGATCGCTCCGGCGATATGCGGCGGCATCGGCGCGGGCGAGACCGCTCCCATACCGCCGGTGTTGGGCCCGCGGTCGCCGTCCTCGAGCCGCTTGTGATCGCGGGCGGAGGCGAGGGGAACGACCGCCGAGCCGTCGGTCAGCACCATGAAGGTAACCTCGCTGCCCGCCAGACACTCCTCGATGAGGACCCGTTCTCCCGCCGTACCAAAGGCTCTTTCCTCGAAGTAGCGAACCAGGGACTGCTCGACCTCCTCGGGGCTGTGGCAGACCGCCACCCCCTTGCCCGCAGCCAGGCCGTCGGCCTTGAAGACCACCGGGAACCCGAGCTCGCGGCAGGCGGCCGCGGCCTCGGCGCGCTCGCGCACGATCCGGGCCCGGGCAGTGGGAATCCCGTGGCGCAGGCAAAGCTCCTTGGTGAAGACCTTACTGCCCTCGACCTCGGCGGCCGAGCGCGAAGGGCCGAGCAGGAGCAGGCCGCGTTGCTCGAACTCGTCGGCTATGCCGTGCACGAGCGGCAGCTCGGGACCGACCACCGTGAGATCCATGTGGAGGGAGCCGGCGAACTCGGCGAGCTCGACGGTCGCATCGGCCGGGATCGGCACGCAATGCGCGAGCCCGGCCATGCCGGGGTTGCCGGGCGCAGCGTAGAGCTCACCCAGCAACGGGCTGTGCGAGAGCCGCCAGGCAAGGGCGTGCTCCCGGGCGCCGCTGCCGACGACCAGGACTCTCAACCGCATGCCTCCCGGGAAAGTGAGGCCTGGAGTAGGGACAGGCACGAGGTCTCCACGACATCTTGAGCCGAGCAGCCGCGCGAGAGGTCGTTGGCGGGCCGGGCCAGCCCCTGGAGCAGCGGTCCGAGGGCGCGCGCCCCGCCCAGGCGCTCGGTCAGCTTGTAGCCGATGTTGCCGGAATCGAGATCGGGAAACACCAGCACATTCGCCTTGCCGGCCACCGCCGAGCCCGGGGCCTTGCGCTCGCCGATCTTCGGGATCAGTGCGGCGTCGGCCTGGAGCTCGAAGTCGAAGGCGAAGCCAACCCGGCGCGCCGCGAGCGCGGCGCCCGCCTGGCGCACCTTGTCGACATGAGGATGGTCGGCCGAGCCCTTGGTGGAAAACGACAGCAGGGCCACCCGCGGCTCGGCGCCGACCACGGCGCAAAACGTCGCCGCGGCGCCGATCGCGATGTCGGCCAACTGCTCCGCGTCGGGGTCCGGGAGCACGGCGCAGTCGGCGAAGCACATCAGCCCGCCTTCGCCCCAGCGGGCCTCGGGGTGAACCATGATGAACGAGGAGGAGACGGTCTTGATGCCGGGCGCGGCGCCAATCGAGTGGAGTGCGGCGCGGACGGTGTCCGCGGTGGTGCGCACGGCGCCGCCGACCGAGGCGTCGCACTCGCCGATCGCGACCAGCAGCGAGGCGAAGTAGAGCGGGTCGCCCAGCGCGGTGTCGACCTGCTCGCGTGTCCAGCCCTTGGGGGCCCGGCGCGAGTAGAGCAGCTCGGCGAGCCGCTCGCGGCGGGGATCGGTCGCCGGGTCCGTGACCGTGACGCCTCGTCGCGCCAGCTCGGCGTGAACGCTTGTTTGCTTCGCCTGCGGGCACAGCAGCGTGAGCCGGCAGATCTCATCGGAGCGCAGGGCGCCCGCCGCTTCGGTAATGCGCGGATCGTCGCCCTCGACCAGCACCACATGCCCACGCACATCGCGTGCCCGGCTCGGCAACGCCTCAAGAAATCCCATGGATGTTCATCCCTCCCCGGCGCACATTGTAACTCCCTTCACGAGCGCCGCCGCCAACCAGGGCGAGGCCACTGGTGGCGCGTGCGACACGGTGCTCTCCGTGCTGACCACGCCGGGCGAGGACCGCAACCCGGCCCGGCGACCCCAGGCAATGTCAGCCGCGGTCGCGCCCGGTCCCTCCTGCGTGGCCCAGGAGGAAGAGAGCCTCCGGTTCGAGGACGAGAATCACGAGCACGGGTGGGGCGGCGCACACCTCTTCCTCGTCGCTTCGAGGCGGCGCTTGACAGGCTTCATGACTTAGTAGATCATAATTATCATGAATACAGCCGATGTCTACCGGATTGCCGCGCTGCTGGAGCTGGCCGACGCCTATCCCGGCGCGCGAACGGTGCGCGAGATCGCTCGGCGGCGGGGGATTCCGCTGCCGTTCCTTTCCCGCCTACTGGGCGAGTTGGCGCGCGCTGGCCTGGTGGCCACGGCGCGCGGGCCGAAGGGCGGGGCGCGGCTGGCGCGAGGTCCGGAGGACGTGACGCTGGCCACGGTCCTGGCTGGCGAGGCGCGGCAGCAGGGCGGTGGCGCGGCGGTGCGCTGGCTGGCGGGGCGGATCGGCGCCGTTCGCGACGACCTGCTGCGGGCCATGACGCTGGCGGACCTGCTGCGGGTGGAGCGGGAGGCAGCATCTGCGGTTGGCTATGAAATCTAGGCGGAAGGGGAGATGGATATGCGAATTGCCGAGGACATCACCAAGCTAGTCGGGAACACGCCGCTGGTGCGGCTGAACCGGGTGAGCGCGGGCTGCGCGGCCACGGTGGCGGCCAAGCTGGAGTTCTTCAACCCCGCCCACTCGGTGAAGGACCGCATCGGGGCGGCGATGGTGGCCGCACTGGAGCGGGACGGCCTACTGCAGCCCGGGGTCTCGACGATCGTCGAGCCGACCTCGGGCAACACCGGCATCGCCCTTGCCATGGTGGCGGCGGCCAGAGGCTACCGCTGTGTGCTCACAATGCCCGAGACGATGTCGATCGAGCGCCGCAAGGTGCTGCGGCTGCTCGGCGCCGAGCTCGTGCTGACACCCGCCGCCGAGGGCATGAAGGGCGCGATCCGGCGCGCCCGCGAGCTGCTCGACGAGATCCCCGGGGCGGTCATGCCGCAGCAGTTCGAGCACCCGGCCAACCCCGAGGTGCACGCCCGCACTACCGCCGAGGAGCTCTGGCGCGACACCGATGGCGGCATGGACATCTTTGTCGCCGGCGTCGGGACTGGCGGCACCCTGACCGGCGTCGGCCGGGTCTGGAAGGAGCGCAAGCCCGCGGTGCGTCTGGTCGCGGTCGAGCCGGTCCACTCGCCGGTGATTTCGGGCGGGCAGCCGGGACCGCACAAGATCCAGGGCATCGGCGCCGGCTTCATTCCCGCCAACCTGGACATGCGCTTCGTGGACGAGGTGGTGCAGGTAAGCAATGACGAGGCGTTCGCGATGGCGCGCCGGCTCGCCAGCGAGGAGGGAATCTTGGGCGGGATCTCCACTGGCGCCGCCGCCCACGCCGCGATCCTGCTCGCGAGCCGGCCCGAGCACGCCGGCAAGCTCGTCGTCTTCGTTGCGCCCTCGACCTCGGAGCGCTACATCTCGACCGATCTGTTCGCCGGGATGGAGTGAGGCCCGGGGTCGGGTATCGGGGGCAGGTAGGGACAGGCAAGAGTGCCTGTCCTACTGCATTTTTGTAGGCCAGACACTCTTGTCTGGCCATGCAGAATGCCGAGTATCTGCAGGGACAGGCAGGAGTGCCTGTCATCCTTGCCTTTTTGGGTTATTCCGAGATTCGCTTGGCGAACCCCGAGCCCCGAGTCCCGAACCACTGCCTCTTCCGGCCCGTTCACGGCAAGGCGAGGTCGCCAGGCTGCTCACGGAAGTAATCGAGCGGCCGGAAGTTGACGATCGCCTCTTGCGGGATGCCGGCGTAGGCGGCGAGCGCGATGGCGGTGTCCTCGAAGGCCAGGTGGCGGGGGTGATGGGCGTCGGAGGCGACGAGAAAGCCGCAGCCGCACTCGCGCGCCAGCACCAGCAGGGTGGGGTCGAGATCCTGCCGGCGCGGAAAGCCGTTGATTTCGAGCAGCACTCCGGCGGTGGCGGCGGAGCGAAAGACCAGCTCCCACTTGGCGCGCAGGCCGCTGCGACGGGCGAAAAGGCGTCCCTGGGGGTGAGCGAGCGCCCAGACGCCAGGCTCCTCGAGCGCCCGCAGCAGGCGTGTGGTCTGGTCCTGCCGCTCGGCCAGGCCGCTGTGCACGGCGGCGATGACCAAAAGTCCCGAACGCTGGGCGCGGGGCAGGTCGAGCCGCCCATCCTCAAGCAACTCCGCCTCGAGCCCCTGGATCAGCCAGAGCTCCTCGCCGTGGCGGCGATTCCACGCCGCGACCGCCCGCCGCTGGAGCGCCACCCCCTCGCCGTCGAGGCCATTCACGCATGCCAGGCCTCGCGTGTGGTCGGCGACCACCGCCCAGCTCGCCCCTCGCCGCTGGCAGGCGCGCGCCATCGTCTCGAGCGACGCCGCCCCGTCTGAGGCGCGGGTATGCCAGTGGGCGGCGCCGCGCAGGTGACGGGCGTCGAGCGGACCCCCTGCCGCCAGCAGCTCGGCCGTCTGGGCGGCCGAGAGGAAGCCCTCGCGGGTCTGCCTCCCGCGCGCCGGCAGTGGACCGGCAAGCCGATGGACCGCGGCAGCCAGGGCGTCGCTGCCGCGCGCCGAGCGCAGCAGCTCAACCGTGGGCAAGGCCTCGAGCGGCACGGTCTCGGGCAGCCGCCGCCGCCCGGCAAGCTCGCGCGGGTGGTCGAAGATGGCGTAGCCGGCGCGCAGCAGGCCCAGCCGGCGCTCGCCCGCCGGCTGGGTCTCGGCAAGGTGAAACAGCGCCTCCGCCAGCTCCGCGTTGCTCACCACCCCCGCAGGGTACGCTAGTTGCGGGGCTCGGGATTCGGGGCTCGGGGCTCGGTAGGTGGTGCCCCGGGAACTGACAAGAAAAGAGAGTGGGCCAGACACTCCTGTCTGGCCTGGCAGACTGGATCGGGCCTGCAAGGACAGGCAGGAGTGCCTGTCCCACTTGTTTTTTCGCTGGTGCTCGGGGGGGATCTCCACCAAACCCGGAACCATGAGCCCCTGCCTTCCGGGTGGGTGGTGGTCGAATCCCGAGCCCCGAGCCCCGGTCATTCGGGCGGGTGGTGGTCGAATCCCGAGCCCCGAGCCCCGGCCTCATGCTATCTTCCGGCGATGCCTCGCCTGCTCCTCGTCGACGGTCACTCCAATCTCTACCGCGCGTTTTACGCGATCCGCACTCCGCTTTCTGCTCCCGATGGCACGCCGACCGCGGCCGCTTATGGCTTCCTGCGCATGCAGCACCGGCTGTTGCGCGAGCTCGCGCCGAGTCATGTCGCGGTGGCGTTCGACGCGGGGCGGGAGACCTTCCGCACGCGGCTCGACAAGCGCTACAAGGCGCAGCGAGCGCCGATGCCGGAGGCGCTGCGGGCGCAGGTGCCGCTCACGCAGGAGGCCCTCGGCCTGCTCGGGATCACGGTCTTCTCCCGGGAGGACTTCGAGGCCGATGACCTGATCGGCACGCTGGCGGCGGCCGCCGCGGGCGCCGGGCTCGAGGTGGTGATCGCGTCGGCCGACAAGGACCTGATGCAGCTCGTGCGCGACCCCGCGGTGAAGATGTGGCACACCCGCGCCGAGCGGCTGCTGGATGAGGCGGGCGTGGCGGAGCTTTTCGGGGTCGCCCCGGGGCAGGTGGTGGAGCTGCTGGCGCTGATGGGCGACGCCTCCGACAACATTCCCGGCTGCCCGGGAATCGGCGAGAAGGGAGCGAAGGAGCTGATTCGCCAGTGGGGCTCGGTGGCGGCGATCTACGCCAACCTCGAGCGGGTGACGCCGGCACGCGCGCAGCGGCTGCTCGCCGAGCACCGCGGCGAGGTCGAGCTGGCGCACCAGTTGGCGCGCATCCGCACCGACCTGACGCTGGATCTCGCCCTCGACTCGCTCGCCCGCCGGGCACCCGAGGCCGAGGGGCTGGCCGCCTTCTATCGCCGGATGGGCTTCTCCTCGCTGCTGGCCGAGCTCGAGACGCCGGTGGCGAGGGCAGCGGCGGTCGAGGTCGGATACACGGCCGCCGCCGAGGTGTCTCTCGACGAGCTCGCGGCGCTGCTCGGGGCCACGACCGAGCCCGCGGTGGCGCTCGCCGGCAGCCTCCTCGCGGTGAGCTCGCGGGGGGCGGTCTCACGAGTCGCCGGCACGCCGGCGGAGCTGGCGGCGGTGGTGGCGCCGCATGCCGGGCGCGCCTGGTGCCACGATGCCAAGGCGTTGCTGTCGGCGCTGCGCGATGCCGGCTGCGAGCCCGCCGGAGTCCCCCGCGACACCATGCTCGCCGGCTACCTGCTGGCGCCTGGCGAACCGACTGACCTGGCGGCGCTGTGCCGGCGCCTTGGCGTCGCCCCGCCGAGCGTC
>JAZDGE010000101.1:0-2995 GCA_043807175.1 Acidobacteriota bacterium | reverse complement strand
GCCGCGCCACCGCCAGCACCATGGCGAGCAGCACGGCGGCGGTGGAGTTGATCGTCATCGAGACCGATACCCGGTCGAGCGGGATGCCGGCGAGCAGCGTCTCCATGTCCTCGAGCGTGTCGATGGCGACGCCGACCTTGCCCACCTCCCCGGCCGCCAGCGAATCGTCCGAGTCGTAGCCGATCTGGGTGGGGAGGTCAAAAGCGACCGAGAGGCCGGTCTGTCCCTGCTCGAGCAGGTAGCGGTAGCGCCGATTGGACTCCTCGGCGGTGGAAAAGCCGGCGTACTGCCGCATCGTCCAGAGCTTGAGGCGGTACATCGAGGGGTGGATACCGCGCGTGAACGGGAACTCGCCAGGCATTCCCAGCCGCTCGTCGAGACCTTCCGCCACGCTCCACGGCCCGTAGACGGGCTCCACCACGACGCCCGAAGACGTCACGAACGAGGCTCGCTCCTTCGGCGTGGCCTGCCGGTACACCCCATCCTTCCACTCCGAGAATCCGTTGGCGTCCATCCTCGCTCCCAGGAGAAGAAACCGTGGCCCGTGGTCCGTGGCCTGTGGTTCGATGCGCACCCGGCCGACCACCGCCCTCGCCAACCGCGCGCTGCCAAGGGGCCGGATGAGGCGAGGCCATCAGGCAGCGGAGTATAGCGCTCGGGTCAGGCCGACTGCCTGCGGCCGGCAGGTCGCAGCGGCATTTGCCTGCGGCGAGAATTTGCCGCCTCAAGTCCAGAAGGACCGGTTCCGCTCGCGGGAGAGCGGCGGGCGGTCGACGGCCACGACCTTTTCCCCCATACTTGCCTGGTGTACGGGCTCTCTGGAAGCCTTGAACGCCTCCACCTCGGTGATCTGCTGGAATGGCTGCACCTGACTCGCGCCACCGGCCGGCTGCTGCTGTCGGCGGGTGCGGCGACCCGTTCGTTCGACATCGTGCGTGGGAAGGTCGCCTTTGCCTCCTCGTCGCGAGCCGCCGAGAGACTTGCCTCCTGGTTGCTGCGCAAGGGCCTGGCGCCGCGGAGAGCACTGCTGCGCGCGCTGGCGATCTCGCAGACCCGGGGCGAGGCCTTTACCCAGGTGGCAGAACGGGAGGCCGGCGTCCCCCACCAGACGCTCCTGGAGGCGGGGCGTTCGCTGGCCACCGCCCTGGTCAGCCGGGTGTTGCGGGAGGAGCTTGTGGCGTTCCACTTCGACCCGAGCTGGCCGGTGACGGACCGCATCCACGTCGACCTCAAGCTCGAGTGCTCCAAGCTGATGATGCAGGCGGCCTACACGGTGGACACCCGGCCGCCGCAGGAATCCGCGGCCGCCGTGGTCGGCGCTCGCCTCGACCCGGAGACGATCGAGAGCATGTTCTGGCGGATCGCCGACGATCTCGACGACGAGCTGGTCGACGCCGGCTCGTTTGCCGCCGCGCACCGCACTCTGATGGCCGTCGGCGAGCTCCTGAACCGCTGGGTCACCCAGGGGCCACCGCTGCTCCCCCTCGGACCCTCCGACGTGACCCAGGTGGCCGCCCGCCTCGCCACGGGCCAGAGCGTGCTCCTCGAGGACTCGCCGACCCTGGCCTGGGACATGCTCTCGCTGGTCAACGGCCTCGATGCGCCCGGCCTGTCCCGCGCCTCTTCGGCCGTCGAGGCCTGGGCCATGGCTGGCGATGATGCAGCGCTGCTCGTCCGCCTGCTGCTCGAGAACTCACGCTGGCGGCGCGAGCGACGCGGGGAGTCCGATGACACCCTGCGCCGGGTCTGCGCCGCGCGGGTGCGTGCGGCTCGGGTGCTCCATCGGGTGGCCGGAGTCGGTGAGGACACCGCGGCAACCGCGGCGGCCCTGCCAGTTGTGATGCTCGAGCTCGTCGCCACCGCCTTGACCGCCACCCCTCTCGCCAGTGCCGCCATGCAACGAACCGCGCTTCGTCACCTGCTGCCGCTGGTCGGGCGTGCCGCCGGCATTGCCGCTGGCCTGCCGGACGTGCTACTCGCCGCGCTCACCGGCGCGCCGGCGGACCACCCCGGCGCCATCCTCGCCGGTCTGGTCGCGGTGGCCGCCGAGCAGAGCGGTGGCAGCGTCTACCCCGGCGCTCTGGCGAGCGACAGGCTCGACCCCACTGTCGCCCGCGCCCTCCGCTCGGCGCGTGAAGCCGCGGCCGAGGCTGCTGACGCTGGCGAGTAGTGACGTCTCGGAAATCGAACAAACAGAGCGGGGATAGGGGTTAGGGGTTGGAGGTTGGAGAAACGGCACCTAGCCGCAGCACGACCTACCGCGGTCGAGGCCTGCGGCGGTGTTCCGCTCGCGGCGCGACGGCAAGACCGCAAGGTTGCCCGCGGCTCTTAGGCATGCGCCACGTAGCAAGCGCGGCGCGCCCTAGTCCCCAACCCCTAACCCCCAACCCCAATTGCGAGCGCAGCCGCGGTAGAATCCCAATATGAGGGTGCTCGTCATCGGTGGGAGCCGCTTCATCGGCCTGGCCACAGTGAACCGGCTCCTCGCCGATGGCCACAAGGTCACGCTGCTCAATCGCGGCCAGACGGCGGATTCCTTCGGCACCAGGGTGAGCCGCATCATCGGTGATCGCTCCGACCCGGAGACCCTGCAGCGCGCGGTGGCGCGGCGGGACTTCGACGCCGTCCTCGATGTGATCGCCTTTCGCGAGGAGGACACCCAGGCGGCGGTGGACCGGCTGCGGGGCAGGATCGGCCACTACATCCACATCTCGACGGCCTCCGTGTACCTTATCCGTGACCGCCTCTTCTGTCCGTTCCGCGAGGAGGACTTCGCCGGGCGCCTGGCGCCCCGCACCGAGACCGCCAGCTCGTCCTGGCTCTATGCCTACCACAAGCGCCGCTGCGAGCTGGTGCTCCAGCGCGCCTGGGAATCCCACCAGCTTCCCTTCACCGCGTTGCGGCTGCCGATGGTGGTGGGACCCGAGGACTACACCGAGCGCGCCAGGGCCTATCTGGAGCGACTGGCCGACGGCGGCCCGATCATCCTGCCTGA
>JAZDGE010000100.1:0-8668 GCA_043807175.1 Acidobacteriota bacterium | reverse complement strand
CGTGGCGCGCCTGCATCGCCTGCTGGGCGCGCCCGCCCCGGCGTAGTGTCTGGTAGTCTTCGGACTGGTCAGCAGGGAGGCTCGCCATGGCGCAGTGGTACTTCAGCTACAACAGCCAGCAGATCGGTCCCCTTGACGATGCCCAGGCGCGGGCCCAAGCCGCCGCCAACCCCAATGGGCACGTCTGGCGCGAAGGCTTCACCGACTGGCTCCCGATCGGGCGAGTTCCCGAGCTGGGGGGCAGGCCGGCGCTCGCGGGTGCGCCGCCGCCGGTGCATGCGCGCGCGGCCGACGAGATCGACTTCAAGATCCTCGGCAGCGAGATGCAGTTCGTCGAGATCGAGCTCGACCCCGGCGAGAGCGCGGTCGCCGAGGCCGGGGCGATGATGTACAAGGACCCCAGCATCCAGATGGAAAGCGTGTTTGGAGATGCCTCGGGCACGGGTGGCAACCTTTTGATGGACAAGCTGGTGGGAGCGGGCAAGCGGCTGCTCACCGGCGAGAGCCTGTTCACGACGGTGTTCACGCACACCGGCTCGGGCAAGGGACATGTGGCGTTCGGCGCCCCCTTTCCTGGCAATATCCTGCCGATGCGCCTCTGTGAGCTCGGCGGCCGGCTGATCTGCCAGAAGGACTCCTTCCTCTGCGCCGCGAAGGGAGTATCACTGGGCATCTTCTTCCAGCGCAAGATCCTCACTGGCCTGTTCGGTGGCGAGGGCTTCATCATGCAGAAGCTGGAAGGGGACGGCCTGGTGTTCGTCCACGCCGGCGGCACGCTAGTCGAGCGCGTGCTCGCCGCCGGCGAGACGCTGCATGTCGACACCGGCTGCGTCGTCGCGCTGCAGGACGGGGTGGACTTCGACATTCAGCAGGCGGGCGGGATCAAGACCATGCTGTTCGGCGGCGAGGGCCTCTTCTTCGCCGTGCTGCGCGGACCGGGAAAGGTGTGGCTGCAGTCGCTGCCGTTCTCGCGCCTGGCGGGCCGGATGCTCGCCGCGGCGCCGCAGCGGGGTGGCTCGCGCGGTGAGGGCTCGATCCTCGGGCCGCTCGGCGGCCTGCTCGACGGCGACAACCGGTTCTGACCTCGCCGGTTCGCGTCCCGCGCTTGGACGACGCAGGCGCCCCGGGCGGCGGCGAGGGTGTCTTGTGTCTTGCACGAGCGCGGCTTTGGAGCGATAGTCTCGGGAGCGACTTGGGAAGCGTTCCCGGATACGCGGGGAGGGTATACATGTCGGAGCGTCGATTGGCCGATTTCCTGATGCTCATTCTCATGACTCTCATCGCGGCGGCCCCGGCCGCCGCCCAGCAGGGCGAGCCGGCAGCGCCGGCGGCGCCGGCGGCGACGCCAAGCGAGCTGCTGCCCCTGTTCGGGGTGGATTTCCCGATGCCCGCGGAGTGGGTCGACGCCGCGGCCTACCCCAGCGCGTCACCGGTCCACCCCCATGCCGGTGTCGCTCCCGCCCTGCAGCAAACATGGGAGGCCCTCAGGGCCGACGGCTTCAATGTTCTGCGCGTCGGCCTCGAGGTCGAGGCGCCCGAGCGCGCCGCGGTGCAGCTTGCCAACCTCTGCACCTGGGCGCAGGGCAGCGGGGCCATGCTGCTGCCCGTCCTGCGCACCGGTGGCCGCACGCAGGGAGTCGCGAGCGACTGGGCCGAGAAGGCGGCGAGTACTGTCGCCGGCGCGCTCACCTTGCTGCGTGGGGGGGGGCAGAGCCCGGGGGCCTACACCCAGATTCTCGCCTTTCAACTCGGCGAGCGCATGAATCACCCCGGCTGGCATGGCGGCATGGCGGCCGCCACCGGGCAACTCCGTCTCGTTCAGGCCGCCGGGGCGGTCCGCCGGGCCGAGCAGGAGGCGCTGGCGGGGACCTCGCTGGCGGCCACGCCGTTGGTGGCCGGCGTCTCCTTCGACTACGAGCTGGTGCGAGCCGGGGGAGGGGCGGGTAGCATCCTGACCGATGAAATGCTCGCTGCCGCAAATGGCACGATGAGACAGTTTCTGGCCGAGGCCGTCTCGGCGCCCGAGATTGATGCCATCAACCTCGAGTGGTTTCCCGGCAGCATGAGCGCGGGCGGCGTAGACCGCTTCGGCGAGCTGCTGGGCGGCCTGCAGGCCGCGCTGCCCGGCAAGCAGCTCTCGCTCACCACCGGCTTCTCGACCTCCTTTCACAGCCCCGAAGAGGCGAGGCAGTTCTACCTCCTCACCTTCACCAACCTCTCCGACCATCGCGCCAGCGAGGGTGAGGCAAGCCAGTTCGTCGGCGTCATCTTCCACCGCGCGCTGGATGGGTTCGAGCCGCCGCCCCAGCCACCCTCTCCTGACCTTCCGGCGGCGGTCGCGGGGTGGGACTGGAGCGCGCGGACGGCCGAGCTGGCCCGGATGTGGAGCGGCGAGGCCGCGTCGCCGGTGCTTTCCTGGTGGGAGGCCGCGGTTGCAAGCCAGATGGGGCTGTTTGCCTTGCAGCAGGATGCCGGTGGCGCCACCCACCTTGCTCCGCTTGCGGGACATGAGGCGCTGGCGCTGGTGGCCGAGAGCGTGAGCGGCGCAGCCTCCGCGCCCGAGCCCCAGGCCGCAGCGCCCACGATGCCCGATGCGGCGGCCACGCTCGAGGCCTCCGGGGGCAGCTTCGGCACCGCGTTGAAGGAGACCGCCAAGGTGGGGGCGCTCACCCTGCTTGCGCGGGTCTTCGAGAATCTCGGCAGCCACATCAGCTTCGGCGGCGGCGACTCGGGTGGCGGCAGCGGCGGTGGCTACCCCTCGGGTGGGGGATACGAATCGGCAAGCGAGCCACCACCGCCGGCCCAGGAGCCGGAAGCCGCGGCTCCGCCCGAGGAGAGTGGCGAGACGCCGGCGGGGGGTGAGGCGCCCGCGGCGGGCGAGGCGCCGGCAGGTGGCCTGCAGCCAGTGGTTCCGGGCCTCGTCCTTGGCGGCGCTCGCGCCGCCCAGCCGCCGGCGGGCGCCTGCCGTCCGGCGGTCAAGGACGTCTTCTTTGGCGGCCGCGCCGCCACCCCGGCGGTGGGGAAGACGGCAGTGACGGCAGCGCTCGTGAATCCATGCACAAGCGCGGCGAAGGGCCTCACTGCGACCTTGCTGGTCAACGGAAAGAGGGTGCAGTCGAAGGAAATGAAGCTCCTGTTTCCACGCCAGTCACGCTCGGTGGTGTTCTCCGATGTTCACTTCCCCAAGCCCAAGAAGGTGGAGGTCACGGTCGCCCTCGAGACGGGCGCCGGCAAGAAGCGCACCCAGCTCGCGGCCTGGAAGGAGCGCCTGGTGGTGCGGGAGGCTGACCTTGGGGTGGTCGGCACGGCAGTGCTGATGCGCCCAGGCGGCGGCGCCGCTGCCAGCTCGACGGGCGGCGCCCGTGCCACCGGCTCCTCCGCCCTCTCGACTCGCAGCCTCGTCCCGGCAGAGACGGCAGGCGCGAGCGCCAAGGCTCACTCGGCGAGGGTGGCCGTGAAGCCCCCGCCGACGGCGACGCCGCGAATGGTGCCCGCCCCGCCTCCGACTCCCTTCGGCGGCGCCAGAAGCACCTCCGGGAAACTGCCCATGGCTGGCCGCACCCCGGCTGCAACCGCGCCACCGGCGCCGACGCGGGCTGCGTTACCGGCCGCGGTGATCATGCCGGTGATCAGACCTCAGCCGACGCCTCGGCCCACGAAAGCGGCGGCCATTCCGGTGCCGAACCTCGCGCTGGCGGCCAGGGACATCACCGTTGGCAGGCCGAGCAGGGCCGGCGACCCGCTCAAGGTGAAGGTGACGGTGCACAACCTGGGCACGGCGCGTGCAGCGGCGGCGCGAGTGCTCTGCGTGCTGCGCGCCGACGGTCGCGAGGTCGCCCGCAAGGAGTTCACCTTCGCCATCGACGCCGGCGGCCAGACGTTTGTGCAGTGGGCGCCCCCAACACCGGCGGGCAAGCAGTTGCGCCTCGAGGTCACGGCCAGCGCGGCCGGGGAAACGGCGCGCGGCGACAACCAGGCCGCGCTCGACCTTCCCGGCGTGGCGGCCAAGGTCACGAAGAAAAGGTAACCGTCCCCTGCGCCGGCGGACCCTGGTAGGGGTACGCCAGCGCCGCCCGCGGCCGAGCTACTACCGCCCGGCGGCGGGAGTCGAGCCGATCGCCGGCGGCAGCGATCCAAAGCCGGCGGCCGGGCACCCCGGCCAGCCGGCTCGTCCCAAAGCAGCGGTCGAGGTCGCACCGGCCGTGCTGCTCCCGCCGGCCGCAGAGGAGCCGCGGCCCCACCGCCACAGCAGGGAGACCGATGCGGTCCAGTCCCGCACGTTGTGCGCGGGCTCCGGAGCCAGCGCCGGAAGCGTCGTTTCCCGCCATCCACCGGAGACGGACAACCCGAGGGGGAAGCGAACTCCCGCAGGCGGGTTCCAGGCGAGGGTGAGCTGGCCGTGGAGGGTGCGCTGCTGGCCGGCGCCGGCAATGTCATCCCAGGTGGCGGTGAGCACCGGGCTCGCCGAGAAGCCGGAGCGGGCGTGACGCCAGGTCGGCTGCAGGCTCACCAGCGTGCCGGCGGCGGCCGGGCCGAGCGCGGGCTCGTTGCGGGTCCAGCTCGCGTTGCCGGAGAGCACCCAGGCCGGCCCGAGCGCGCCGCCCACCGACAGCGTGGCGTTGAGGACTTCGACGTCGCTAAGCGCTGCCTCGGCACTGCCGCGGTTGCGAGTCGACTGCCAGGCCAGGCTCTGCGAGACCGACATCGCGCCCCAGGTGCCGGTGAGGGCCGCGTTGGCGATCGAGGAGGTCACGGTAAGCTCGGGCTCAACGGCGGTCGCGTCGGAGACCCCGCGCGAGTGGCTCGCGTTCACCGCCAGGCGCAGGGCCGCGCCGAGCGGCGTGTCGAGCGCGGCGTCGAGCGCGTGCTGGCTGGCCCCGGGCGTCGCGCCTCCGGCGTCAGCGTGCGAGGCGGGGTAGGGGTAGGCGAAGCCCGTCGAGGTCTCGCCGAAGAAGCGCGACACCGTGAGGTCGCCGCCGGTGCGGTCGGGGATCCCGCCGGGCGCAAGCGATCCACTGGCGGGGTTGACGAAGCTGGCGTCGGTACGGTTGAAGGCGAGCGCGACCGAGGCGCCGGCCAGCTCGCCGACGAGACCGAGGCGGTAGGCGTCACCTTCCCCGCGCGCCGACGAGGTCTCGTCCTGCCGGCTGAGCGCGGTCTCGAGGTCGAGCCGCCAGGAGGGGGTGAGCTGAAAGGCGCCGAGCAGGCCGTAGGAGCGTGCCTCGGCGGCGGGAATCCCGGCGCCGAGATCGCCGTCGTCGCGGGCATCGACCATCATCAGACGCAGCAGGCCGACGTTTTCGGGGACCGGCAGCGCCCAGGAGGCGATCCGCACCCGCTGCTCGCCGCTCATCGTCTGCGAGGTGGCGCCCGAGGGGCTGTCGTCGTACGAGCCATAGGCGGAGAGCAACCCGGCCGGCGTCTGCACCCCGACCTCGGCGCCCCCCCGCACCAGGCCGACGGCGAGCAGCGTCGAGTCCGCCACCCCCGCCGGGCCGAAATAGCCTGCCCCGGCGAGCAGCCCCCAGGGCCGGCTGCCGAGACGGCCATTGACGACATAGGAGTGTGCCTCCTGGTGGCCGGCGTCACCGGGATCGATCTCACGCAGGAAGGAGAGATCGACCGAGGCGGCAAGCGCCTTCTCAGGCTTCTCGTAGGCCACGGTGAGGGTTGCGGGCAGGCGTGCCTCGGACTGGTTGTCGGCATCCTTGGCCTGGTTCGAGACGAGCGCGCCGTCGAGGTCGATTCGCCAGTCGGGGTTCGCGCCGCCCGCGGTAGCGGCGGGATCGCTCTCGCTTTCCTCGCTGGCGGCAAGCCTCAAGTCGCCGTCGTCCGCCGCTTGCTGGTGGAATGCCGTTGTCACCTCAAAATCCGCGCCGCCATGCGCGACGGCGGGTCGCACATCCCCGGCGCCGGCCCCGAGCCCCTCGGGAAGATCGGCGGCATGGGCAACGAAATCGACCCGCCGCCAGGGCGCCGGCTTCCCGGCCACCTCGCCGGGAAAGATCGGCCGTACCGACCACCAGAGCGGCCCGCCAACCAGCTTCGCGCGGGTTTCGGGGGCGAGCGTCATCGCCGCCTCGCGCACGCGAATGCGGCGCATGGCCGGGGTCTCCCCCGGCCGGGACGAGAGGAGGACCTCGTAGGCGATCGCGCCGGGCTGCGGGGTCCAGCGGAACTGGGGCCCGCCGCCGCGTTCATCGGCGGCGCTGGCGGCGCCGGCAGCGGGTGAGACGAGTCGCAGCAGCGCGCCCTTCGGCGGCACCAGGACCACCCGGACCGGCTCGCTCCTGACCGTCTGAGGCAGGTCCACACGGGCGGTCAGGAGATGTCCGCCCACCCCCAGGTGAGGTATCGGCGAGCGGGCGCTGACGCCGACCGGGAGGCCGGCCCGGGCGGACACGACGAAGCGCTCGAACGGCACGCCGTCAAGCTCCCAGTAGCCCGCGATCGTGCCCGTCCCGGTGGTGGCGAGCAGGGCGCGAGGGTAGAGCTGCTCGTCCTCCGCCAGCAGCGTGCCCTCGAGAGGATGAACCACTGCCACCGTGGTCACCGCCGCCGGCGCAAGCACCGACGAGCCGGCGATCACCCGCAGCGTGAACTGGCCAGGTGGAAGCGGCGCAGCGGTGTTGACGGAGCGCGTGACGTAGAAGGTGTAGCTGCCTGGCCGGGTCTCCTTGTCGACCGTCACCGTGGTAATCGCCAGCGTGCGCGAGAGCACCTGGACGGGCCCGAAACGGATCGCCTTCCAGCCTTCACCCGGCGGCTTGACCGGCAGAATCGTCATCGGCGGGACGAACTCGGCCCCGAACAGCGTCATCGTCGAGCCCGTCGTACCCTGGGCGAACTGGGCCGGCGCCACCCTTGTTGCAGGCGCCGTCGTGCCCTGGGCCCGAGCCGCCGGCGCGCTCCAGCCGCCGAGCAGCAGGCCACCAAGAAATGCCGCGAGAACCAAACGTGAACCGCGCATCGTGGGCCTCCATCTCTCTCGTCTGGCCCCGGCCCCCCGCCAGGGTTTGAGTCCGCTGCAAGCCGCGTTCCTTGCCCCCACAACTACCAGCAACTCCTGCGCATGTCAACTCTCCAGCGGGGCGGCCGTCACAAATTCCCACGGTGGCAACGCCAACAACGAGATGAGTAAGTACCGCCCCGAGGTGAGCTGCGCGGCCATAGAGGCAGGCCGCGGGGTCGCCTCCGCCGCAACAAACGACAGAGTGGCCGTGTGATAAGGTCAGCGCATGAAGGTCGTGTCGACCCCAGTCACTTTGGACGAGATCAGACGCATGGCCGAGGAACGGTTCGGGAATATGGTGAAGGCCGTCGTCGACGTGGAGCTGGGGGTCATGGCGCTTGACGCCGAGCTTCATGCCGACGAAGAGGCCGGTCTGCTGGCCCAGGGGTGCCGGCAGGAGAACCTATGGGGCATCAACCTCTATCCTGATCTGTCGGATGACGAGTGGATCGAGTTTGACTCCATGATCAACCTGCGCCCGAGCCTGGGGAATCGGACCCGGAGCGTCGGCAGTCCAGAAATCCGGAAGAAAATCGTCGCCATTGTCAACACCCTGGTGACTCGGTGAGTCTCCAACACCACAAGGGCCTGACGCTGGCGCGTTGGCAACAGCTCTCCTTCTGCGAGCAGATGGCCAACGTGGGCAGCGAAGTCCATCGGGCGATTAGCTGGCGCAGCAAGAACCTCGAGTACAGCCAACTGGCCTTCGAAAGGGCGCTGGAGCTTCTCGATCTCTCGCTCGCTGCCGCGTCGGCTCACGCGCCGCGGCTCAAAGAGCTGGCGCGCGTTCGTGAGGCGCTGGCCGACTATTTCGTCTTCGACAACGACTACGGGTCCAGTGACGTGCTGTGGCAGAAATGGTTCGACGCCTTTGCTCTCGCCGGTCGCGGACGCCGCGCCCGAGCTTCACTTGACAACATCCAGAGTGACAAAGCTGACCCCTGAGCCAGTGTGGCCGCGGGGGATTTGGTCAGCACCGCGCGGGGCTGACCGAGCCCGGCCGACCAGTCGGGCTCGCCGTCTCGCGCTTCCCCGGCCGGCCGCTGCCGGGGGGCGGTCCTCCCTGATCTGGCAACGCGTCCCGGTCGATCTGCCCGCCGCGAACAAATCGCCGGCTCCGGCGTATTCTCTTGCGAGGAAGCGGGCGCGTGTCCGGGCGGTCGGCGTCCGCGCCGGGTGGCGCGGCGCCGGGGGGAAACCAATGGCGGCCCCCGCAGCGTGCAGAGGATCAAGGGGCCGTGCGCGGCGGGCGGCGGCTGCGAGAGGGGGAAAGTGACCATGCGGCGCTGGCGAGTCTGGCTGATTCTCGGCGGGTTGACCGTGGCCCTCGGCGGGGGCGGCTACTACTACTCGTACCAGAAGAAGCACGCGCCCACCGAGGTGTCGGTGGCCAAGGTCGCGCTCGAGGACGTCGTCGCCAAGGTCACGGCCAACGGCAAGATCCAGGCGGAGAAGAAGGTCGACCTCGCCGCCCTGGTCATGGGCCAGGTCGTCAACCTGGCGGTGCGCGAGGGCGACCCGGTCAAAACCGGGGACTTCCTCCTCCAGATCGACAAGACCCGCGCCGCGGCCCAGGAGGCCGGCTCGGCGGCGGCGCTCTCCGCCAGCCGGAGCCAGCTGGACGCGGCCCGGGCCAGCCTCGAGCAGGCCCAGGGC
>JAZDGE010000099.1:0-2942 GCA_043807175.1 Acidobacteriota bacterium | reverse complement strand
GTGCTGCCGGGCACCCAGCTTCTCGTCGACATTGGCGGGCAGGACTCCAAGGCCATCCGCCTCGGCGAGGGCGGAGCGGTGCTCGAGTTCGCGATGAACGACAAGTGCGCCGCCGGCACCGGGCGCTTCCTGGAGGCCATGGCGCGCACCATCGGTGTCGGCGTGGACGATCTGGGTGATCTGGACTCTCAGGCGAAGCGCGAGATCACGCTCTCCAGCATGTGTACGGTCTTCTGCGAGACTGAGGTGGTGTCGCTGGTCGCCGAGGGCGCCGAGGTGCCGGAGATCGCCCGCGGTCTCCACCGCGCGATCGCCTCCCGCACCCACTCCCTCGTCAAGCGGGTGGCGCCGCGCCTGGATGGCCTGCGGGTGGCGATGTCGGGCGGCGTCGCGCGCAACGCCGGCGTCGTCCGCTGCCTCGCCGAGGCGCTCAGGTGCCCCATCGAGGTGCCCCCCGAACCCGACATCATCGGCGCTCTGGGCGCGGCGCTCATCGCCCGCCAGCGCTTCGGGTAGCGAACTCTCGCCTCAAACCGACGAGGCGAAGCCTCGCGTCGACAGTCGACAGTTTCCCCCAACCCCCACCCAGCAAACCCACCCTCCCGTCCCTCGTCCAGGCACCCGAGTCGAGAACTCGGCTCATTCTTCAGATCTTGCCAACCCAACGCCTGCGCAAAGTGAGCGGACCGCGGCGCTTCACCCCGCCACTCGCCGGTGGCTTGCCACCATTGACCGAAAACATGGCAACATGGCACGCGAGCAGGCGTATCTTCAAGCGCGGCGGAGGACATCCCGCCAGCGACTGGAGGTGGCAAATGGCGGCATACCGAGAGTGCTCACCGAGCGCACCCAGACTGGCCCTGGGCCTGGTCATCACCCTGCTGGGCGTGCTCTTCCTCGCCGACAAGCTGGGCTACGACGTGGGCCATGTCTGGGACTACTGGCCGCTGATCCTGGTGGCGATCGGCGCCGGCCGGGTGCTCCAGCCCGCTGGCAGCCACGGGCGCGGCTTTGGCGTCGTGCTGATCGCGGTCGGGACCTGGATGCTGCTGGCGAATCTCGATGCGATTCCCTACGACTTTGGCGACGTCTGGCCGATTCTCCTCGTCCTGCTCGGCGTGAGCTTGGTGTGGCGCGCGACGATCGGCCAGCGCCTCGGTTCGCGGCCACCAACCAAGGTGGATCTCGTCGCTTCGGACTTCTCGGCGCCGCTGCCCGCGACAGAAGGCGCCATGCCGCCACCGCCACCGGTCGACATCGAGCCGACGGTCCACGCGGTCGCGATCATGGGCGGCATCGAGCGCAAGATCTCGGCCCAGGACTTTCGCGGTGGCGATCTCACCGCGATCATGGGAGGGTGTGAGCTCGACCTGCGGCAGGCCTCGATCGCCACCGGCCCGGCAGTGCTCGATGTCTTCGCCATGTGGGGCGGGATCGAGCTACGGGTCCCGCCGGACTGGACGATAGCGGTGCGGGCGACACCGATCCTCGGCGCCATCGAGGACAAAACCGGAACCGCGCCGCGGGACGGAAGGAAGACGCTGATCATCAAGGGCGCCGCCGTGATGGGCGGGGTCGAGATCAAGAACTAGGATGCATCCTTTCATCTCCCGCCGCGGCCGCATGGGGCCATATCTCGCCGCCTGGGCGCCGGTGGCGGCGCTGCTGGCAGCGGTCGCCTGGCAGATCGCCGGGGCGTCATGGCCGGAGGCCGTGGCGCTCGCAGTCCCCCTGGCCCTCATCTATGCGTTCATCTGCCTCGCCGCCTGGTACCCGTGCCAGGCGGTGCCGCTGGGCGCGGCCCGGCTGCCGAAGGTGATGGCGACTCACGCCCTTGCAGCCTCGCTTTCCACCGTCGTCTGGCTTTTCTTCGCCGCCACCTGGGTGGCCTTGCTCGAGCAGCTCCCACCGTTTGCCGCCACCGGCGAGCGTTTCCCGCGCCTCGCCCCCGCGCTGCTGGTGGCCGGCCTGCTCCTCTACGTGCTGGCCGCGTCGCTCCACTACCTGGTGATCGCCTTCGAGCAGGGCCGGCAGGCGGAGAAGCGCGAGCTTGAGCTGGTGATTCTCGCCCGCGAGGCGGAGCTCAAGGCGCTGCGGGCGCAGATCGACCCCCACTTCCTGTTCAATGCCATGAACTCGATCTCGGCACTCGTCGTCAGTGATCCTGCTGCCGCCCGGCAGACCTGCCTGGCGCTCGCCGACTTCCTGCGCGACAGCCTGCGGCTGGGGGCGCTCGATCGCATCACCCTCGCCGAGGAGATCGAGCTCGCCGAGAAGTACCTCGCCATCGAGAAGGTGCGCTTTGGGCCGCGTCTGCGCGTCGAGCGGTTCGTCGACGACCTCAGCGGAGGCTGCGAGGTGCCACCGTTGCTCCTTCAGCCGCTGGTCGAAAACGCGGTGAGCAAGGGCATCGCTGGCCTGCTTGACGGGGGTGCGGTGCGAATCGCCTGCCGCCGCGCCGGCAACCTCCTGGCGATTTGGGTGGAAAATCCCTTCGATCCCGAGGCCCCGGCGCCGCGCGGCCCCGGCGTCGGCCTCGCCAATGTCAAGGCCCGGCTGGCCGCCTGCTTCGGCGGCGAGGGCCGCCTTGCGGTGCACAGTGCTTCCGGCGTGTTTCGCGTCGAGATCGAGCTGCCCGCGGCGCCCGCCACGACCCGAGCCCACACTTGAGCCCCGGATGGCGCCCGAATCAGGCCCGGCCCGGCTTCGCGTCCTGATCGTCGATGACGAGGCGCCGGCCCGCACCCTGCTGCGCGAGTACCTCGGCAGCGACCCCGGCGTCGAGATTCTCGGCGAGTGCGCCAACGGCTTCGAGGCGATCGAGTTCTTGAGCACGGTCAAGCCGGACCTGCTCCTGCTCGACATCCAGATGCCGCGCCTCTCCGGTTTCGAGCTGCTCGAGCTCGTGAACGAGGATATCCAAGTGGTATTTCTCACTGCCC
>JAZDGE010000098.1:0-2047 GCA_043807175.1 Acidobacteriota bacterium | reverse complement strand
GGAGCAGCTCGCGCGCCTGGTTGGCCTGCTCTATCGCCCGGTGTAGCTCGCGGGCGCCCGGCCGCCGCCCGAGGTGCCGGCCGAGAAACTCGAGCAGCGACTCGAGCTGGCCGGCGACATGACGCACCGCGGCCTCGTCCTGGCGCTGCGGCAGGTGGAGCACGAACAGCGGCTTGCGGTAGTGCCGGGCGAGCTCCTCGATGAGGGCGACCCCGCCGGTGCAGGGCGCCGAGGTGGCGATGAGCACATCGGGTACCGGCGCGAGCCCCGAGCGCATGAGGCCGAAGGCCGCGCGGTGGTACGTGCAGGCGTCGGTCGGGTAGCCGAGCTGCTGGGCGGCGTCGATGAGCGGCGCCGCGTCGCCCGTGCCGGCAAGCGAGGCGACCATGAACTCGGCGTAGGCCGCCGTCACGCCGGCCGCGGCCAGCAGCTCGAAGGGCGCCAGGACGCCGCACATTGCCAGCGGCTCACGGCCGGCGAAAAGCCGCTCGCCATGGCGGGCGGCGTGGAGCGCGAACCTCTTGCGGGCGGTAAGGTCGCCGGGAGCGGCCGCGCCGAGCGCGCGCTCGATCCCCGCGGCGGCGTCAGAAAAAATCAGCGCCAGGTTCATGGCTGAGCCTCCAGCATCTCCACGAAGGCCTCGATGCGCGTGCGCTGCTGTCCGATCGCGCGCAGCGTACAGTCACCCTCGAGCAGCAGCAGCGGCAGGCCCTCGGCGCGCAGCGCCTCGTTGAGGGCGGGCATGCGGACGAGATAGGGATCGCAGAACTTCAGGACATGGGCGATCACCGCCCTCGCCCCGCACTCGCGTGCCCGCTCGACCACCAGCTCGGCGAGACGCCCGGGAGCGCCGGCCACCAGTGACCGCGCGCAGGGAGGTGAGGTGAGCAGCGCGCATGCCATTCCTGCCGCAACGCCGTCACCCGCAAGCGCGAAGGCGGCCAGTTGCCACGCTCCGGTGCACAGGTCGTCGGCGACGATGCGGGCGCCGCAGGTCTCGATCAGCGCCAGCGCCGCCGGCTCGGGCAGGACATTGCCGATGAGCAGCACCGGCACCGCTGACCCCGCCGGTGCCGCCGGAGGGGGCCGTGGGTCGAGGCGGTCGAGCTCGGCGAGCACCTCGTCCGGCGGGCGGGTGACGGCGCGGTTGGTGAGCTCCTGCACGCGCACGCGGTCGAGCGAAGTGGCCGCACTTTCGAGCCGTTCGACCAGGCGCCGATAGACCTTGGCGCTGGCGTGGATCGCCGCGTCGTCCACCGGCCTGCCGCTCCAGGCCGCCAGCTCATCGCGCAACCGCTCGATCTCGCCGGCGAGGTAGGCCACGTCTCCCGCCTCGCCGCCCGGTGGCAGCTCGATCACGGCCAGGCGGTCGTCGGGCCGCAGCAGTCGCCAGGCGCCGGCGAGGCGGCGCATGGCGTCGCAGCTGTTGACGATCACCATGCCCGCGAGGGCGGGCAGATCCCCGGCCATCGCCCGGTCGAGGATCCGCTTCACATGCGCGCACATGTTGTCGTGCAGCAGCGCGCCCGCCTGGTCCTCGGCCTCGGTCATGGGCAGGACCCGGTAGGGGGTGAAGCCGGCGGCGTGGATCAGCGGCAGCGGCGTGTAGCGGCAGGCATAGCCCACGAATCGGGGCGTTTCAGTCACGGGCGACCCCTCTTTCGGTGTTAGTAAGGACCGTGCGGAGCGCCTCCATTAGTGTCTCCAGCCGCTCCGGTCCGACCCCCGCAAGCACCTCCGTAAGACACTCATCGACCGCCGCGAGGGCGGCATCGTGAACCGCTCCGGCCACCGAGGTCAGAAAGACCCGCTGCGCCCGGCGGTCGTCCGGGTCCAGCCGGCGGCCGAGCAGCCCGTCGCGTTCCATGCGGTCCAGGAGCGTGGTCATTGTCGACGGCTCGAGGCCGGCGCGCCGGGTGAGGTCGCTCACCCGCAGTCCGTCCTCCTGCCACAGACTCATGAGCACCGGCAGGTACGAGGGCCGCACGGCCCCCGCGCCCCCGGCCGCCAGCGCCAGCCTGAGCCGGGCGGTGATCGCGAGGCTCGC
>JAZDGE010000097.1:0-6332 GCA_043807175.1 Acidobacteriota bacterium | reverse complement strand
ACCGAACAGCTTGATGAGCGAAACGCAGGTGCCGTAGAAGTCGGTGCAGGTGGCGCTCGCACTGAGCTTGGGCTGGACCGGGCGCCCGGTCGAAGACACCTCTCCGCGCCCCGCGGCGGTTTCCTCACCCGGGCCTGTTCTGCTGACAAGAGGGAGCGCTCTCTCCGGCAGGCCTGGCGGCGCGTGGCCGATCGCCGGTTGGCGGGCGCCAGCCAGGCCCACGTCGGGAGACCGCGACTCCTGGGCGCGCACCAGCGCCAGAGCGCCGAGGAACGCCGTCGACACGCATGCCGCGGCCACGAGAGCCCTGCCTGCCATTGTATTGGTCGTCATTTCAACCCTCCTGGGGGTCAAGAGAAGACACAACATCCCGGCGCGAATGAGCGGGACCAGAGAAACAAAGGGATTCCCGGGCGAGTATCGGCCTTGTTCTTGTTAGCGTCAAGCGCTTGCGATTGAAGCACGAGGGGTGGATCGTGCTGCGCTGGCAGGGGTGTCCGGGCGGTGCGCCGGGCCCTGGCGACTCAACAGCGGGGCCCGAGTGGCGCGCTCGCCATTGGCCGTCTGGGACTCATCCCCTGGTGCGTTAGCCCCAGCGGCGGAGCCAGTGCTCGAGGGTGAGGAGGGTGTAGATCGCGCGCGCGGCGCGCTGGCGATCGGGATGCCGGCGCCAGGCATGCCAGCGTGTCAGGGCGTTCCCATCGACGACGCCGCGGATTCTCGCTTGCGGGTCATTGAGAACGCTTCTCACTTCGGATGACCAGGGGCCGGCGAGCCAGCTCGCGAGAGGTACCTCGAAGCCGCGCTTGGGCGCGCGTCTGACCGCGGCTGGAAGCAGTCCGGCGGTCGCCGAGCGGAGCAGCGCCTTGGTGCGAAAGCCTCGCAGCAGCAACTGCGCCGGGAAGGTCGCGACCCGCTCCAGGAGCACATGGTCAAGGAAGGGCGAGCGGGCCTCGAGTGAGCAGGCCATCGTCGCCCGGTCCATCTTGACCAGCAAATCGCCCGGCAAGAACAGCTCGATTTCCAGCGCTCTCATGAGGTTGACACCGTCAAGGCGGGTGTGCTCGGCGAGCAGCGCGGCGAGCGGCCGCGGGACTGCCGGCGCCCCGCCGCGCAGCGCAGCCACCTCACCGGGGTTCATCTTCACCGGTCCCAGGGCGACATAGGGTGGCAGCCCGCCGCCCACCAGTGCCTCGCTCAGCCGGTGCAGCCGGCTGCCGTCACCGCCGATCGCGCGCAGTGTCGCCCCGGCCAGGCCACTGGCGAGCCCTCCCCACCACCGGGATCCGGGCAGCGCAGCAAGCCGAGCCGCGAGGAAGCGCCGATAGCCACCCAGCGCCTCGTCGCTGCCATCGCCGTTGAGGACGACGGTGGCGGCGCGCCGCGCCTCGCGAGCCACGAGGTAGGTCGGCAGCGCCGATGAGTCCGCCAGCGGCTCGTCGAAGACCTCTGCCAGCAGCGGCAGCAGGCCCAGTCCTTTGGACGGGTCAACCCGCATCTCCGTCAGCTCGACGCCAGCCTGGCGCGCGGTTGCACGCGCCAGCTCCAGCTCGGAAGGGGCGCCGGGAAAGCTCACGGTGAGCGCCCGCAACGACGCCTGCTCGCGGGCGGCCAGCGCCGTCACCGCGCCCGAGTCGAGGCCGCCCGAGAGGAAGACCGCGAGGGGCACGTCGGCCCGCAGCCGCAACCGCACCGCCTCGGACAGGCGGTCCCGAAGCTCCTCGCGCGCGGCGGCAAAGGTGAGCGCCTCATCGGGCTCGAAGGTGAGCCGCCAGTAGCGCTGGAGGGTGATATCGCCAGTTGCCATGTCGAGCGAAAGCCAGTGGGCGGGCGGAAGCTTGTTGACGCCCTCGACGATGCACTGCCCCTCCGGCACGAACCCGAGGCCGAGGAAGGAGTCCAGCGCGTCGCCGCTCACCTGCCGGCGATCGGGCAAGGCGGCCCGGATTGCCTTGAGCTCGGAGGCAAACAGCAGGCCGCCGCCGAGGCGCGTCCAGTAGAGCGGCTTCTTGCCGATGCGATCGCGGGCCAGGAACAGCAGGCGCCGGCGGGTGTCGACGAGCGCGAGGGCGAACATCCCGCGCAGGCGGAGCAGCATCGCCTCGCCGTCCTCTTCCCACAGGTGGGCCAGCACCTCGGTGTCGCCCTGCGAGCGGAGCCGGTGCCCGCGCTGCTCCAGCTCGCGCCTCAGCTCACGGTAGTTGTAAATCTCGCCGTTGAGCACCGCGTGAACCGCACCGCTTTCGTCGGCTACCGGCTGGCCGCCGGTGGCGAGGTCGATGACGGCGAGCCGCCGGGCGCCCAGCGCCCAACCCTCGCCGCTGCACCAGCCCTCCGCGTCCGGTCCGCGATGGCGAAGCTCACCAAGCATGCGGCCCATCGACTCGCCCGCCGCGGCCTCCCCCCACCCGCCCCAGCCGGCGATTCCGCACATGTCGTGACTATACTCTCGCCGTGCCGTTCGACGTCGCGCGCTGGCTCCCCGAGTTTCCGGTGCGGGAGAGCTGTCTCTACCTCAACCACGCCGCGGTCGCGCCCCTCCCGCGGCCGGTCGCCGCGGCGATGCGGCGGGTCATCGGCGAGCAGGAGAGCAGCGGGGGCAGGGCCTGGGACTCCTGGCGGCAGGCGGACCTCACCGTGCGCGCGGTTGCCGCCGAGCTCGCCGGCTGCGACGCCGAGGACATCTCGCTCGTGCGCAGCACCTCCGAGGGCCTTTCGCTGATCGCCCAGGGCTTGTCCTGGCAGCCAGGCGATGCGGTGCTCCTCGGCGAGGAGGAGTTCGCCGCCAATGTCGCGCCCGTCCTTGCGCTCTCGCGCTTCGGCGTGCAGGTGTGGCGCTTCCCCACTCCGGGCGGCCAGACCCGCATCGCCGACGTGCTGCCGATGCTGGTGCCGCCGGTGCGGCTGCTCTCGCTCTCGTGGATCGCGTTCCACACCGGCTGGGTCGCGCCGGCCGCTGAGCTTGCCCAGGCCGCGCGCCAGGCCGGGATCGTCACGGTGCTCGATGCCATCCAGGGGCTCGGCGTTCTCCCCGACACCATCGACGACCTCGGCGTGGACGCCCTGGTCGCCGATGGCCACAAGTGGCTGCTCGCGGGCGAGGGCGCCGGCCTGATGGTGACCAGGCCCGAGCTGCGCGCCCGCCTGGCGCCGGTGCTCGCCGGCTGGCGCAGCGTCCACCGGCGCCCGCACGAGTTCTTCCTCGACACCTTCGAGCCCCACGCCGACGGCCGCCGCTTCGAGCCGGGCTCGCAGCCGAGCATCCTGATCGCGGGCCTCGCGGCAGCGCTCGACCTGCTCGCCGACGTCGGCCTCGACACCATCGCCGAGCGTGTGACCGGCCACACCCGCCTGCTCACCGAGCACCTGCTCGCGCTCGGCTGGCAGGTCGGCTCGCCCGGCTCCGGCCACCCGATCGCGGGCATCGTGGCGGGGCGCCACCCGTTCCTCCCCGCCGAGGAGGTGGTGCGCCGGCTGCGCGAGCGCTCCATCGAGGTCGCCGCCCGCCAGGGCTGGGTGCGCTTCTCACCCCATTTCTACGCCACCACCGGCGAGCTCGAGGCGCTCCGCGTCATCCTCGGGAAGCTGTGATGGCGCCGGTTCGGAGCACAGACGCCCTGATCATCGGCGGCGGACCCGCCGGCAGCATGGCCGCGGCCTGGCTCGCCCAAGCAGGAATCGGCATTGTGTTGCTGGAGGGGCCGGCGCGCGCTCGGCCCAACATCGGGGAGTCGCTGCTGCCCCATTTCCTGCCCTTTCTTGATCGTCTCGGCGTGCTGGAGCGGGTGGAGAGCCTGCCCCACACCCGCCGCGCGGAAGGCCTCACGTTCACCAGCTCAGACGGCTGCACTCAGGCCAGCTATTACTTCGACTCGGCGCTGCCGCCGGCGCTCCCCCATGCCTTCCAGATTCGCCGCGATGAGCTCGACGCCACCCTGCTCGCGGCCGCTCGCGCGGCGGGCGCCGAGGTGTTGGCCGGCTGGAGCGCGACCGCGCCGATCTGGGAGGGCGCCCACCTGGCCGGGGTTTCGGCTCGTTCGCCCGAGGGGAAGCTCCTCACGATCGAGGCCCGGACGGTCCTCGACGCCAGCGGTCGCAGCTCCTTCCTCGCCGGGCAAATGGGCTGGCGCTTCCCCTACCCGATGCACCGGAAGGTAAGCGCGGTGGCGACCTTCGAGGGCGTCTGGCTGCCCCCCGGCCGCGCCGCCGGCAACACCACGCTCGTCTACGCCGGGGACGGCTGGTACTGGCTCATCCCCTTCGCGGACGGCACCGTGTCGGTCGGTGTAGTGCGCGACGCGCGGCGGGGGACGCCGGCCAGCGGCATGCTCGAGATCGAGCCTCAAGCCTCACTTGACCTGCCTCCGGAGGTCGCTCGCCGCCTCGCGGGCGCGCGCCGCGTGAGCGAGCCCGCCACCTTTGCTGACTACTCGTACCGGGTGATGAAGGTCGCCGGTGACGGCTACTGCCTCATTGGCGACGCCGCCGGCTTTCTCGACCCCATCTTCTCGGCCGGCCTCCTGGTGGCGGCGGCCACCGCGGCCTCCGCCGCGGACGACGTGATCGAAGCGCTCGGGCACAAGCCGAGGATTGAGTCGAGCGACTTCGGCCCCACGGTGGCGCTGACCCGCTCGCTCCAGCGGCTGCTCACATCGCTCACGCGCGCGCTCTACAACCCGCACTTCCTCGCCCTGCTCTTCGCCCGCCCCGACCAGCTTCAACTGTCGGCTGCGCTCGGCTCGCTCCTGGCCGGCGATCTGCTCGGCCCGCAACGATGGAAGTGCACCGCGCGCTACCGCCTGCTCCTCTGGCTCGCCCAGGCCCAGGAGTGGGCCACTCGCTGGGGACACCCGCTGGTCGCGCCGCTGCCTCACTCGGGCGCCGGAGCTGGAAATTGAGCGAGCGCGCGCCGATCGAGCCGTCCCCTGGCGCTAGCCCGCATTTCTCACCGTGGTCCGTAGCGAAAGCGCCGAGAGTGCGTCAGATCGGGCCGCACGTAGCGACGAGCGACGCAGGCGTACTTGAACAGTACGTCGAGGAGCGAGGAGCGAGTACGGCCCGAGATGGCGTGCTATCGGCGCTTGCAGTAGGACAAGCGGTGAGAAATGCGGGCTAGCGACCGGGCCGAGACCTCTGCGGCAATATCCGATGCGTTTCGTCGCCAAATTGACCGGGCCCTGGCCGAGAAGCGCTGGCGCTTCGCCGAGCCCCTGGGCGACAAGCTGCTCGCCGAAGAACCGCGCAATCTCTCCGCCTGGCTCCTCAAGGGAGACCTTGCCTGGCATTGCTTTCGCGACTCGCAGTCAGCTCTGACGTGCTACCAGCGGGTCCTCATCCTGGGGGCGTACGAGTCGTCCAACGAGTGCGTGGCACAAGCCCGTGCCGCCCTCGAACAGCTCCTGGCGCACCTGGCCTGAGCTCCTCCGCGACCGGCCACAGCTCGACCGCGGAGGGCAGGCGCCGGCCAAAGGCATAGATGGCGCCAAAAAGCCTGGGCTCGGGATCCAGCCACCGCGCCTGCCCGCGGAGGCGCGCGACCGGCTGGGCCACGCGGCGCAGCTCGCCAAGCTCCCCGCCTTCGCGCTCACTCGTCGTGGCCAGGTAGCAGGGGCCATCACCGTCGAACTCCAGCCAGAGGTAGGAGAATACCGGCTCCGGAAGCGCAAAGCTCACGCCCCCCCCGGGCAGCTTCACCGCCTTCGCTGCCTCAACCCGAACGGGTTCGTCGACGACCGTCTGGTCAAGCGTCCGGCGGTAGGGTTGTGGTTGCGGGTAGCCCCAGGGGAAGTGGGGAGGCACGCCCCACCGCACCGGCACGGGATCGTCGCCGGCGACGGCGCGAGCGAGGGAAAACGTCCTCCGCGAGGTGAAGGACGGCCCGCTGACCAGCACGTTCTGGCCCACACCGCCGACATCGAGCGCCACCAGCAGCCCCCCCGCCGGAGTGGGCGAGCGGGCCTCCACGGCGATCACGTTCTCCCCCTGCCGAAGCAGGTGCGAGACCTCGTACATGTCGAGACGGAATCCCGGGCGACTCCAGCCGCAAGCCGCTGCGGTCCCGTTGATGTAAACAACATACTCCCGGTCCCCACATGCCTTGAGCAGTGCCGAGGGTGGAGGCGCGGCCAGGTCGAGACGGGCCACGAACAGCCCGGCAACCGGGTAGACCCGTTCGAGAGCGTCGGTAACCCAGATCCACTCGGCCTCACCGGTGAGGTGCGAGAGCTCCCGCAGCCAGAAGCGATGGAGCAGCAGCCCGCCGGCCAGCATCGCGACAGCGAGCCCCAACGGGCGCCAGCGGCGCATCCGCACGCGCAGCAGGCGCAGGAACG
>JAZDGE010000096.1:0-2044 GCA_043807175.1 Acidobacteriota bacterium | reverse complement strand
GCTGCGCGGTCCCCTCTACGTCTTCTGGGACCCGGGCCTGCCGCAGATCCCCCTCGAGGCGGTTCACTCCCCGGCGGGACCGGGGCCTCTGGTGCGCCATGCTGCGGTGACCTACCTCGCGACCATCGGCAGCCTTGGGCGCCAGACGGCCGGACGCGGCAGCGGCGCGCTGGTCTTCGGCGCTCCGGACTACGGGCCGATCGCCGGCGCGACCGCGGCGCGGGCGCCGAGCACCCGGGGGTGCGTGGACCAGGCCTCCCTGCACCGTTTCGTCGCGATCGCCGGGACCGGCGACGAGGCGCGGCGCCTCGAGCGTATCCTCCGGCAGCACCGCGTGCCGGTCACGGCGCGCACCGGCGCCGCCGCCGGCGAGGCGGCGTTCCGCCGCGACGTCGCCGGCAGGCGCTTCGTGCTCGTCGCGACGCACGGATACTTCCTCGGCGGCGAATGCGCCGCGCCGGGCGGAACCCGCGGGATGGTGCTCGAAGGCAAGGCGGCGCCGGCCGCGGCGAAGTCCGGGGGGACGCTCTACCAGCGCCGCATTGCCGCCATGCATCCCCTGCTGCGCGCCGGCTTGGCCTTCGCGGGTGCCAACCGCACCGGGAACCGCGCCGGCGAGGACGACGGCCACCTCATGGCCCTGGAGGCCAGCACGCTTGACCTCCGCGGCACGGAGCTGGTAGTCCTCTCGGCGTGCGAGACCGGCGTCGGCGAGCGGGTCCACAACGAGGGCGTCATGGGGCTCAGTCGCGCCTTCCTGGTGGCCGGCGCCGACGGCGTGGGCATGAGCCTCTGGTCCGTGTCCGACCTCGAGACCACGGAGCTCGTCACCACCTGGATCAGCCGGATCATGGGTGGTCACACGGTCGCCGAGGCGCTGCGTCAGGCCAAGCTCCAGCTCATCGAGAGCCTCTCCCGGCGCGATAGCGTGGCGCATCCGTTCTTCTGGTCGGCGTTCGTCTACACGCGGTGAGGCGCCCTTGGAGGAGTGCAGCGACAACCTGATTGGGAGAACCCTCGGCGGCACGTACGAGCTGTTGCGCGAGCTGGGCCGAGGTGGCATGGGGACGGTGTACGTTGCCAGGCACGTCCGGCTCGAGACGTCCGTGGCGGTGAAGGTGCTGCCCTCCGAGCAGGCGGGCAGCGATGAGGCCGTGCTGCGTTTCCGGCGGGAGGCCATGGCCGCCAGCAGCCTCGGTCACCCCGGCATCGTACGCGTGATGGACCTCAACGCGGACGGCGGTGTGGTCTACATGGTGATGGAGTACCTCCAGGGCGAGGATCTCGCCGCCTATCTCGCCCGGTGCGGGGCGCTCCCCTGGGGCGAGGCGTTCGACCTGTTCCGGCGGATCTGCGACCCGATCGCGGCTGCACACCGCGCGGGCTACATCCACCGCGACCTCAAGCCGGGCAACATCTTCCTGGCGCGCGTCGAGGGCTGCGCCGATCAGGTCAAGATCCTGGACTTCGGGCTGGCCAAGGCGCTCTACCGGGCCGACACGGCCAAGCTCACGCGTCCGGGCACCGCCATGGGCACGCCGGCCTACATGCCCCCCGAGCAGATCGAGGGGCGTGACCCGGACATCCGCGTCGACGTCTACGCTCTCGGCGCCATCCTGTTTCAGATGCTCGCCGGCCGGCTGCCGTTCGACGCGCCAACCCTGACCGCCCTCTTCGCCAAGGTGCTGACCGAGCCTCCCCCGTCCCTCGCCGCAGAGGTGGGTGCTGGCGACCTGCCGGCGCCCGTGGACGAAGCGATCCGGCGAGCGCTCGCCAAGCGTCCGGAGGACCGCTTTCCGGACGTGCCGTCGCTGGTGTCGGCCGTCACCCTCGCGGGCGCGCCGCTGGCGGTGGCGGGCATGCCCCCAGTGGTCGCGGCTCGCTCGGTCGCGGCGCCCCTCGCTCCCACCATGACCGCGCCCGGGCTCGCGGAGACTGACCCGCGGGTCGCGCCTGCGGCCGAGCCGCCCTCGCTCGAGGCGGCGTCGATGGTGGGTCCGCGACCGGCGCTGCGGCGGCGGGTGGGGTGGTGGATCGCTGCGGC
>JAZDGE010000095.1:0-6913 GCA_043807175.1 Acidobacteriota bacterium | reverse complement strand
CTTCGGGCCATCTTCGCCCCGGGCCGCGTCGCGCAATCCTCAACGTAGCGCTGCTACGCCTCCGGTTGCGCTTCCTCGCCCGGAACGAATCTGACCCAAATCTGGGCGCGATAGCTCGGAACCTATTCCTGCGCAAGCCCTAAGGCGTGAGGGTGAAGCGCTCGATCGGGTGGTAGCCCTTGTCGGTGACCTTGTCTCCCTTGAAGAGTGCCCAACTGGGCAGATCGCGAAGATAGGTCTTGGTCATCTGGTAAAGCTCGAGAGCGCTGTTGGCGGCGTACAGGTAGAGTGCGTGCTTCGAGTTTGAGGGATTGGGCAGCACGAGCAGCAGGCCCTCGTCGGATGCGGCGTGGGTCTTTCCTTGCCAGGTGAAGAGGTTCTTCTTGAAGGTCGCGGGCAGCGAGGCGGCCAGACGCGCGGTGAGCGAGTTGTCCTCCGGCTGGCCGAGGACGATAAGGTCGTGCGCGGCCGCCTGCTCCTCGGTGAGCTCGGCGTCCTGGACGACCGGCGGGAGGATCTCCGAGAAGGCGTCCGCGAGGGTGGTCTGGAAGCGCAGGGCGAGCGTGTGGTTGGCCTCGATCTGGCGGGCGGTGCCATAGACGATCAGGGTGTGGGAGAAGTCATCCGCCCAGTTTGGCCAGCCGAAATAGCGCGGGTGAGCGGCCGGGAAGTCGTTGCCGGCGTTGAAGACCACGCGCGCCGGTCTTTCCGGCAGGTCGAACTGCAAGGAGGTGACTGGTCCCTCAAGCTCGGCTCGCTTGACGAGCTGCTTGCCGCCGGCCTCGATCGCGAGGGTGGTCAGCAGGTGATAGGGCTGGCCGGGCTGGCTGACGGTGAGGCTGATCGTCCATCCGCTCTCGGTCTGAGCGAGCGTGATCTCCGGCCGGGGGTCGGGCAGCCCGGTGCGGTCGATCCACTGGCCGATGAACGGCGCCAGCGGCCGGCCGGCGAGACGCTCGGCCTCGGCGATGAGCTCGGCGGTGGTTGCCGGGCGACGCTGGAAGTGGGCGTGCAGCTCGCTCATCACGGTGGCGAACTGCTCGTTTCCGAGCAGCAGTCGCACGTGGTGGACGGCGAAGGTCCCCTTGATGCGGGGGATCTGGTAGTGGCCGTAGCGGTCATAGAGCTGGCGGGCGGCGCGCGGCGCGACGTCCTCCTCGCGAGCGAGCACCCAGAGCAGGCGATTGTTGAGCTCGGCGAGTTGGTCGCGCTGGAAGATGAACGCCTTTTCGGGCTCCTCCGGCAGGCCATCGAGGAGGCGCCAGAGCGCCGCCGAGCCGCTCGAGAACCAGTTCTCGGCGAGCGTGGCGGGGTAGACCGTGCCGCGCCAGAGCTTGCGCTTCGCGAAGCTGGCCACCGCCTCGGCCTCGTCGAGCTCGAACGGCGCGCTCTTTACCTCCTCTTCGCCGGTCGCATCGCGGCGTGCCGCCTTGAGTCTTTCGGTCACAAAGATCGGGCTCGGCGTCGAGTAGCCGAGCGTGAGGTGGGGGATGGCGCCCGGGAGGTCGGGCATGCGGCGGTTGCCCTTCTCGGGGAACTTCTCGCGCAGCGTGACCTTGCCGTAGTGGGCCAGGAAGGCGAGCTGCTCGGCCATCTGGGAGGTGGTGACCTTGCCGTCGCAGGCGTGCGAGCGGTTGATCGGCGAGGAGGCCAACATCTCGATTGCCGCGGTCGCGTCGAGTGCGCCCTTGAACCGCTGATAGAACTGGGAAAACGCCAGGTCACGGTTCCACGGGGCGAAGGCGAGATCGGAGGGAGCGTCGCCCGGCTGGACAGCGTACTCCTTGCGTACGTCGAGGTCGCGGCCATTGTTGTTCGACCACAAGAAGCCGGGGGTGCCGAACGGCGCGAGATCCTCGCTGGTACGCCAGAGCCGGTCGGCATGGGTGCCGAGGAGCAGGATCGCCACCTCGTCGGTCTTGATATCAGCGATCGGCCAATCGTTGGTGTAGAGGCCGTTGTTGCCCTCGCGCAGGATGCGGGCGACGTCATCGATCGAGGAGGCGTACTGGGCGGCGCGCCGGATGCGGTCGGACTGCGGCGTGCCGCTGGCCTCGAAGGGTGTCTGCGCGGTGGTGGTCTCGCCGATGATGATGCCGGCATCGTTGATGTAGAAGTCGGCGCCGGAGTGGATGCCGCCCGGGAAGGTCTCGTAGACGAGCCGATGGCCCGCACTCGGCACGAGGTCGCAGATCACGTTCCAGTGCACGCCAGTGTAGCCGTTCCACATGAAGAGCTGGCCGAACACGACGCGGCCGTCGGCGGTGGCCGGGCCGGTCGCGGCGAACGAGGAGCACCGGTGCTCCTTCTCCGGCAGCAGCAGCTCGTCCTCGGCCTTCAAGAAGCTGCGGCCCGAAAGGGCGGTCGGTGTGACGCCGAGGGCGCCCTTGAGCTGCCCGAGGTCAACTACCGAGTTGAGGGTGGCGATGTCGAGGAGGTCGACGGCGTGACCCTCGAGCTTGGCGCCGGCGTGCGCCGCCCCGTCGGCGATCCCCTTCATCTCCTCCAGTAGCTCGGGGCTGAACTTCCGCAGCATCAAGGAGTCGGTGCTGGCCCGCAGCGAACGCCAGCCGGCCGGCGGGTCCTGGTTGTTCTCCAGCGTCCCGAGCTTGGTGGCATAGTCCGAGATCTCGGTCGCCATCAAGTTGCCGCACTGGTAGCCGCGCGCATAGGGCGCTCCCTCGAGATGCAGGAAGATCCAGCCGCGATCGTCGTAGCGGTAGGCCGGGCCGAACCAGCGTACCCCCTCGGCGGGGACGTACGCATCGATGTCGTCCACCTCCTCGACGGCGACATCGTCAAACCACGCCGCACCAGTCGCGGTCCCGTTATGGCCGAGGTGGAGGCGGAGACGATCCTCGGCCTGGGTGGCGATGAAGAGCGTCTCCACTCTTCGCCAGGGGGAAGCGGCGCCGACCACCGGCGAGTGATTGGTGAAAGGGAACGAGGCCATGGTGAGGCAGGCGGCGACGGCGGTCGGGTAGCGACTGGTGGGATCGGCCCGGGCGCCGGCGGTGCTGATCCAGCCCGAAAGGCGGTAAAGGTGGCCGACCTGCAGCGACAACGGGGCGGATGTCACGGTCACCGAGGCGCTCGCCGGGCTGGCGATGGCGAGGCTGGCGGCGCCGCTGTGCGCCAGCTTCGAATCGACCCGGACCACGCTTGTCTGGGCGCCTCCAGCGGCTTCCATCTTCCAGTGCGCCGGGCGTCCCGAGACGTCGCGCTTCTCGAACGAGGCGTTGGCGATCCAGGAGGGCGCCGCTGCGGCCGCACCCTGGGCGAGGGTCGAGAGAGCAGAGACGAGAACGACGAGTGCGCCGGAAGGGTGAGCTTTCATTCAGGGGCTCCCATGCCCGAGCGGCAGCCGGCCTGATGCCGGACCGGCAGCCGGAGCAGGCGGAAAAGTAGCACGGCGGGGCCTCTGTCGACAGTTGACAGTTCCTCTCGCACCCCACCCAGGAAACCCTCCCGCTCGTCCCCGCCCGAGTGCCGGGCGAAGAACCTGCCTTGTTCGTGAAGGCTCTCGGTGTGTAGACGCGCCTGGTCGAGGGCTCGCGAAGGTGTGCTGAATGCAGGCTGTCCAGGTCCAGGTCCATGTCCAAGACCAGGTCCAAGTCCAGGTCAACTGCGGGAGGACACATGAGGTTGGCGCCGGTGGCGTGCGAGGTGGGAGAAACTGTCGACTGTCGAGTGTCGACCTGACCTCAGGGCTTCGCTCGTCGGCCTGGCTGCGGCTCGCCCCACTGGCGCGCCGCTTCACCGGAAAGCGGTTCAGCCTGAGGCGGGACCGCCCAGGACGAGGGGCAGGCTACTTGTCCTCGTCCTCTTCTTCGTCCTCGTCGACGTACTCGTCCTCTTCCTCGTCCTCTTCCTCATCCTCGTTCTCTTCCTCTTCATCCTCGTCGACGAAGTCCTGCTCAAAGTCCTCCGGCAGCGCGAAGGCATCAGCATCCCCATTGCCACACACCTCGCAGGTGGCCCGTCTCACCTCGCCGTCACGCCAAGTGAAGTCTTCCACCTCCGACTCGCACTCGAGACAAATGAGATAGTCAGGTCTTGGCATAGTCTCCTCCCTCCGCGAGGTGCAGCTCCCTAATCCTCTGGAAATGTAGCGGCACTACTGCGCGAACGCAACAGTGTCAAGTCTGCAGGTTCAATCGAGCCGCCGGACGGCGATTCCGACTGCGCCAGGTCCGGTGTGAGCGGCCAGCACCGCGGCCAGGTTGACGATGGGTATGTCGTTGATGCCAAAACGCTGGGAGAGGCGCTCAGAGACGTACTCGGCGGCGCCGATGGCATTGGCGTGGGCGACCAGGAGGCGCACCTGCGCACCATCGGCATACCTGGCGGCCCGCTTGACGAGGCCCCGCAGGCAGGCGCCGAAGCCGATGTGGACGCCGGCCTTGGCCACCTTGCCATCAGCGCCGATGGTGAGCACCGGCTTCAGGCCGAAGACGCGCGCCATCCGGGCCATCGCCGGGCTGACCCGGCCACCTCGCGCCGCCATGTCCAGCGACGGGATCGCGGCGAACAGGCGAATCTGCGCGGCGGCCCGCAGGGCCACCTCCTCCGCCTCGTCGAGGGTGGCGCCCGCGGCAATCGCCCCCCCCACGGCCTCCGCGACCAGCGCCAGCGTGACCGAGATCTGCTTGGAGTCGATGACCCGGATGTGGAGGGGGTCGACCTGCTGCGCCGCCGCCCTGGCAGCCTGGTAGGTGCCGGAGAGGGCGGAGGAGAGGTGGATCGAGATCACTCCCTCGTGGTTGGTGAGGAGGCGCTCGAAGGTGGCACGGAAGTCGCCCACCGCCGGCTGGGAGGTCTTGGGCAGCACGGGGGAGGTGGCGAGCCGCTGGTAGAACTGCGGCGGCGTGATGTCGACCCCGTCGATGAAGGTCTCGTCGCCGAACGACATGGAAAGGGGCACCCGCACCAGTGAAAACGCATGCGCCTCGGCTTCCGGGAGGTCGCAGGAGGAGTCGCTGACCAGCGCGACCTTGGCCTCGCGCGCCGCAATCTGCTGGAGCACCATGTCGTCGATCTTGGTCCGCTCGACCAGCCCAAACGTGGCGAGGAGGGAGAACAGGCGCTGTGGCTCGTTGGTGTGGAGATGAACCCGCACCCGCGAGCCGCCACCGGCGACCACCAGGGAGTTGCCGAGCGGGGCGACCGCGGCGGCAATCGCCTTGCGGTCGAGGCACTCTCCCGAGAGCAGCCCTTCCGAGCAGTAGCGGAACGAGAGGTCGATCTCGGCATGGGCGGCGACAAACGGGGTCGGCTGGGCAAGCGAGAGGCCGGCTTGCCGCCAGTCAGCCGCGCGGCGATCGCGGAAAAACGCCGAGATCCCTTCGAGGAAATAGACGAAGCCTTGAGCGCCGGCATCGACAACGCCGTACTTGGCCAGCACCGCCAACTGCTTCGGGGTGTTGGCGAGCGCCGTCCGGGTGGGCTCGAGGGCGCGGCGCAGGAGCTCGCCGAAATCGGGAATGCTGCGGGCGTTCTCCTCGATCCGAGCGCCCCACTCCTTGAGCACCGACAGGATCGTGCCCTCGACTGGCCGCTGCAGCGCCTGATGGGCGGCGTCGACGCCGCGGCGTACGGCGGCGGCAAAGTCGCGGGTCGTGACTTGCACGCGGCTGCCGATCGCCTCGGCCAGGCCGTGGAGAAACTGCGCGAAAATCGCTCCGGAGTTGCCGCGGGCGCCATCGAGCGCGGCGTCGGCGGCAACCCGGGCGGTCTGGCCAACCGTGACTCTCCCCGCTGCATTGAGCGCCGCCGCGGTCGCGCGCAGCGTGGCGGCGAGATTCGTGCCGGTGTCGGCGTCCGGCACGGGAAAGACATTGATCCGGTTGAGGTGCTCCTGCTCGCGGACCACCGCGATGGCGCCTGCCCGCAGCGCCCGAGCCAGTCGCGGCCCGGTAAGGAATTGGACCATCCCATGCTCCCCGGCATGAGTATAGGACGCGGGGCGCGTTCCCGCTATCACCCGGGAAGGCAGGGGTTCGGGGCTCGGGGCCCGACCCCCGCCCACCCGGGGAAGGAGCGTGGTCCGTGGCCCGCCCCCCTCCCACCCGGAGCGGCCGGGTTTGGGGTTTCGGGCCTCGGCCCTTCAAACCAACAAGAGCGCAGGAGGACAGACACTCTTGTCTGTCCTGGCAGCGCGATTCGGTGATGACCGGCCTACAGACTCCTGACACCCGGACCCCAACAGCCTATACCTAAGTACTCCCGGCCGGAAATACGATGGCATTCGAACGCCGCTGCATCCGCGTCCGCGGCGTTGCGCTCCCTGCGGCGTATCACCTGCCGATACGCCTCGGTCGCGCGCCTTGCGGGCACGGCGCATCGGCGTTCTCGGTGCGTCACCGTATTTCCGGTCGGGAGTACTAAGCCCGAAACCCGGCACCCAATACCCGACCCCACGCGGCCTACTCGGTCTCCTCCTCGGGCGCCTCGCCGCCCTGCATTTCCTCTATCTCCTCCTCGGTGGCGAAGCAGGTCGGGTCCTCGTTGCCACAAGCGGTGCAAAGCGCTTCGAGGACGCGGCCCATTTCCCACTCGAAGACGTAGACCGGGGACTCACACTCCAGGCAAATGAGGTACTCGGGCTGGGACATGACCAATGATACCGTGACCCCGGACCCCTGTATCATTCCCCCGTGAGCCTGCCGGGACGCCTCTACGACCTCACGTGGCGGCGTGTGCGCCACCTCGGTGGCGTCGCGCTGCTGGCGCAGGAGCTACTGCCGCGCATGGTCACCCGGCCATTCGACCTCGCCGAGGTGGTCAAGCAAATCGAGGCGGTTGGCGTACGTTCGGCCAATTTGGCGGTGGTGATTTCGCTGTTTACGGGCATGGTGATGGCGCTGCAGACCTCGTACGCGCTCGCCGCCTTCGGCGCCAAGCTCTACATCGG
>JAZDGE010000094.1:0-6892 GCA_043807175.1 Acidobacteriota bacterium | reverse complement strand
CCGATCTCTTCGAGGTGATGGTGACCGGCGCCTACGGCGCTTTCACCTACGGCGTCAAGGGGAGGGTTGACCTGCTCGCGGCGATGTGGATGCTGCTGGGGGCGGCGGTCGGCGCGCAGTTGGGGACGGTGGCGGTGAAATACGTTCGCGGCTACTCGATCCGGCTCCTCTTCGCAATCACCATCTTCATCGCCTGTGGCTCGGTGCTGATGAAGCAGTTGGAGTTCCAGACTGCCTCCGCGATTCTCATCCTCACCGCCGGGGTAGCGATCAGCTCGGTAATCATTGGCTGGCTTCTCCAGGGCATCCGTCGCGAGCGGGCGCAGCGGAGGAGCGGGATTGGCCTGTCGGTCTAGGGGGGGCGACCATGCGTGCTTTCAGACTGGTTCTCGTGTTGGTAGCGACGGCGTTGCTCGTGGGCGCTTGTGGCGAGGGTCCCCGGGTCGTGCAGGGTCAGGTGGTGAGCGTCGACAACGACGCCAAGATTCTGGTCATCAAGGATGAGCAGCCGCCCGGAAACGAGATCCGGCTCGAGATCGAGGGCGCCGAGTTGGGCGCGGAAACCCTCCTGGGCGACGAGGTGCGGGTTGCGTACCGCGAGGTAGGCGGGCGGAACAAGGCCTTGCGAGTCATGAACCTGACCCGCCAGGCCGAGTTCGGAAAGAAGGCAAAATCGGGAGGCGGGGAGAAGCATTAGGATGACCGGGGCCCGGGGTCCGTTTCTCCGCCCGCCCGAAGGCAGGCGCAAAGCGTCCCGACGTAATCGATGGCGGTGGGTCGCCCGCGGCCAGGGGGCAACTGTGCTGGGAAACCTCAGTTGGGTTCGTCGCGAGAGGGGGGCGTCGCCGATGATGGCGGGCGAACGCAGGGGCGAGGGCGCGAGCCGAGCTCGCACCGTGCGCTGCGAGGTCCGGGGCGCCGAGGACGCCTGCCAGCGCGGCAAGATCGGCTCTCGGAGCAGGACGCAACTGGGGTTCTCCGGCCTGGAGCGGGTGGGGGCTCGAAGCCCGAGCCCCGAGCCCCGAACCCCGAGTTAGCTCGTGATGACTCGCGTGCTGCTCGTGGATGATGAGCGAACCTACATTGACTCGCTGGCCAAGGTCCTGCGCCGGCGTGGGTTCGAGGTCGCCACCAGCTACGATGGCCGATCGGCGCTGGCGCTGTTCGATGCCCAGGAGCCCGACGTGGTTCTGCTCGATCTTCGCATGCCCGGCCAGGACGGCATCGCGACCCTGGCGGAGATTCGCAAGCTCGACCAGTCGACGCCGGTACTGCTACTCACCGGTCACGCGGACATCGAGCGCGCCGCCGCGGCGTTGCGGGGCGGCGCGACCGACATTCTCCTCAAGCCCTGCCCGATCGAGGAGCTGATCTCGGCGGTCGAGAACGCTGCCGAGCGCAAGCGGCTCGGAGGTGAGGCGCCGCCCGGGTAAGGCGCGGCTCTCCCTACTCGCCAGCGAGCCGGTGAGCGAGCCGGTGGTAGCGCTCGTGCGTGCCCTCGCCCATCTCCTCCGACTCGACACGGTCGAAACCCTCGGCCAGCTCCTGCTGGTCCGTGGGCGAGAGGATCTGATCCGCCATCGGGTAGAGGATGTTGTCCTCCTTCTCGATATGGGCGCGGAGCAGCGCAACGTAGGCGAGCAGGTTGGTCGCGATCGTCGCAGTCGCCGCGCGGTCGCCGCTGGCAGCCCCGGAGATTGCGCCGGCGACGGCGCCCACCAGCGCGCGGCCCTGCTCGTGATCGTGGAGCATGACGCCGATCGGCCCGAACTCGCGTGGCATGCCGCGCTCGACCATGCGGGCGAAGAGAAGGTTCTCCTCCTTGCCATGGTGGCAGCGGTCGGCGAATGCCCTGATGAAGTCGACGATCTCCTCGATGACGGGGAGATGGGGCTCGGCCCCGGCCTGAATCGCTCGCGCCTCGCGCTCGGCGCCTTGCAGAACCAGCAAGATGACCTGATGTTCGTGCTTGAGAATCTGTGTCGGTGTCATGATCGCCTCCCTTTACTCGTGGTGGTGCGCGGCGGCGCCTGTGGCTTGGGCTTGGAGCGTCGATGGCCCGGCCGCTGCCTGATGGACCCGCTCGACGAAGTGGACGTAGTCAACGTAGGCCTCGACATACTCGCGGCCCGCGGCCACGGTGTGGTCGGCGTGCCTGGCGGCTTCCCGTGCGCGTGCGAAGCGCTCCTGGATCCCGCCCGCCACGTCAACTGTCACCAGCTTCACGAGCGCGTCGACCGAGCCGGTCGCCAGCGCCTCGTCGGCTCCCTTGACTGCGGCAGAGAGCTCGCTCCCGGCAGGCTTGAGGCCGGTGTACGGCGCCCCCTCGCCGGCGCGGTGCAGGCGCACCAGCGTCTCCAAGAAAGACGTGTCGGCGAGCTGCTTCGCCTCCGGGCTCAGAGCGCGGACGGCTAGCGTCTGGGTGAAGGCGGCGCGGAGGGACGTCTCGTCCCCCGCCTTGACCCATTTCAAAGCCGGCGTCACGTCGCCCTTGGCGAGGGCGGCGCGGGCATCACTGACCACCGGGCCGTCGAGCGTGTCGCAGTGTGCGCGCGCCGCTCGCGGCGTCAGAGCAAGGGTTGCCGCCGCCAGGATCGCGGCGAGAAGTGATGAGAAGTGACTCGTCTTTCTTGACATATCGACCTCACTTTCGGGGTGTGATGGGGCCCAGCGCGGCGGGGCCAGGTCTTGGCGCGCCGCTTGGCCGGCGTGCAGCTCGCGTGGCCGCCTGCTGCTCCACCTCGGCGAGCAGGCTCGTGACGCTCAGGCAGTAGGCGGCGGCAGCGTCAGCGAGAGTGTCGAGCTCGGCAATCGCGCAGCCCACGCAGGCCATCTGGCGGCGCAGGAAGACCGACGCCGCCTCGGGCACCTCTCGCAGCAGCGCTCCCACTGTGACTTGCCTCGTGATGCTCCGTCGCACGGTTCCATCTCCCGCTTGGAATGTAGGACGCCCTGCGAGGCGTGTCTTTGCGCCAGCGCAAGGAAGCCGCGGTTCGTTTCTCGTGGCTCGGGGTTTGCCCGCTGGCGGATGTGGAGATTCAGTCTCAACGTGCCGTGGGCACGAGGCGCCAAGTGCCGGTTCCTGTAGCGAGACCGAGACTCCAGGCGACGGGTTATGGGTGGGTTGGCGGGGGCGGAAGATCCTCCGCAATGACGACCAAAGCGTGGGGTTGGCAGATCACGACCCGCTCGCGGCTGCTGTCGACGAACCCCCGCGACTCCCACTCGGAGAGGATGCGGCTGACGGTATAGAGGGTCGTGCCGGTCATCTCAGCCAGGCTCTGGCGCGAGAGTGGAAGATCGATCAGGACGCCATTCTCGACGCGGCGGCCAGCTTGGCGCACCAGTCGCGAGAGTGCCCGAGCGATTCGCTGCGCGACCCGCTCTGTGGCCAGCTCGCGAAACCGCTCCTGCATCTCGCCGAGCCGCTCGGAAAGGAGCCTGATGACGTTTCCCGCCAGCCGCGGATGGGCAAGCAGGAGCTCGGTAAACACCTCGTGTGGCCAGAGCAGGAGCTGACACTCGGTTTGCGTCCAGGCAGTCGCCGGGTAGGCGGCGCCCGCCACCGCCGCCACCGCCGCGAGCGCGTCGCCGGGCCCGAGAAAGCGAATCACCACCTCGTGTCCCTCGGCAGTGTTCTGCGTCAGCTTTACACGCCCGGTGGCAACCACGTGAACGGCCGCGGCCGGCTCGCCCTCGTGAAAAATGGCCTCGTCCGGCTGAAAGCGCCGGGTCACGGCGCGCCTGCGGATCTCGTCGTACTCCGCCGGTTCAATCCCGGTGAAGAGCGATGCGCCGATGGTATCCCTGGCCGCCTGCGGGGGGTCTGGCGGTGCCATTGCGCTGCCATTCTCCCACAGCGCGGCGGTCACCCTGCGCTGCTGTCCTCGCCCGGCTGTTCCCCTGCGTTGCCCTCGGGTGTGAGCGCGAAGTTGCCGGCAAGAAAGGCGTCCTGCACCCAGTCGACGGCGGCCTCCGAGGACATCGCGGCGTCCATCTGGCGGAAGAACTGGAAGAGACGCCCGAGCGTCTCGAGCTGGGCGAGGGCCTCGTCTCGCGGCGGCCGGTTCAGGCGGGCGGTGACGAGATCGCGCACCACGTTGACCGAGAAGCCGTGCCGGCGGAGGATGCCGCCGATCGCTCGGGCCCGCCTGCCACGCCGCACGCGGTCCGCCGCGCCGCCGCGGAACTGCATGCCGATGTAGTTCTTGTTCGCGGTCTCGCTGCAGTAGGAGTCGACCACGCCGAAGTGATAGCCGACCCTGGCGGTGTAGTTTAGGTAGCAGTCGGAGACCAGCGCGTAGCACGGGTCGCGGAAGGTCCGCTCGGTCTCGGGGGAGGAGAGGGCGTGGCGCATCATGATCGAGAACAGTCCGCCGAGATCGATGGGGCGGGGTCCATAGCGCGGCAGCCGCCGGTCCAGCATGCCGGCGAGCAGCGCCGCCAGCGGCGCCGAGCGCACGTGGGAGGGCTTGACCTTGCGGCCGTGGGTCGGTGGCGTGAGGCCGCCGCCGAGGTCGATGATGTAGAGGTCGATCGGCAGAAAGATGTCGAGAAGATAGCTCGAGGGGCGCAGGTCGCCGAGGTTCTCGCCGAGGTGGAACATCTCCTCGTAGGACTTCTCGTGGACATAGCGGGCCAGGTCGTGGAGTGTCTGGCAGCTCTCGATCGTGAACCGGCGGGAGCGTGGCTCGGTCAGGTTGAGGGGCACGATGAGCTCGGCGGCGCGGGCGAGGAGAAGCCCCTCAGGGGTGACGGGCGGAGGCTCGCCGTCGCGATCTTCGCGTGTGCTGCGGGCGCCCGCGAGCAGCTCAACGATGGCGCCGGCGTAGACAAAACCGCCACTTGCGTCCACCGTGACCATGGCGCCGGCGGGAATGTCCGCGGTCGCGCGGCGGGTGGCGAGCAGGGTCGGAATGTGGAGCTCACGCGCGAGCGAGGCCATGTGCCCCGTGGTGCTGCCGACATCGGTGACGATCGCGCGCGCCTTGCCCATGACTCGCACGAAGCGGGGCGAGGGCCGGCGTGCGATCAACACCCCCCCATCGGGGAACGTCGCGAAGTCGCCGTCCTCTTCGAGATGGCAGGCAACGCCAGAGGCCACGCCGGCGCACGCGACCTCACCGCCGGCAAGAAGTAGCGGCTGGTCCGCGAGGGGGCGCCCAGGAGGCAGGGCGCCGCCTGCGACCCGCAGCGGTCGGGCTTGCAGGACGTAGAGCCTGTGCACCCCATCCAGCGCCCATTCGATGTCCTGTGGGCCGCCGAAATGGGCCTCGATCGCCAGCGCCCAGCGCGCCAGTTGGAGCGCCTCCACGTCGTCGAGGCACAGTCTGTGGGCTCGCTCCTCCTCGATCGCCGCCTCGACCACGCCGGTGGCTGACTCGCCCACGACCTGGGTGGTCTGCTGCGAGGGCGCGCGTGAGACGATCGCCGGAAGAGGCGTGGCTGCCACTACCGTGATCTCGGGTGAGCTGCGGCCATCGACGAGGGTCACGCCAAGGCCGTGAACGGCATGGATGAGGAGATTCCCGGATGCCGGCCGGGTGGGCTCGCGCGTGAAGGCGACGCCGCTCGCCAGGGCGTCGACCATCACCACGAAGCCCACCGCCATCGCCGCGGAGGAGGGCGGAATGCCGTGCAGATTGCGGTAGTGGATCGCCTCGGGCGAGTAGAGGCTGGCGACGACCTCGAGGTAGGCGGGGAGCAACCGATCGCGGCGAACGTTGAGCACCGTGAGGTACTGGCCGGCAAACGAGCGCGTGCCGTCCTCGCCGACCGCGCTCGACCGCACGGCCAGCGCCGGCTCGGCGCCGATACGCTCGGCCAGGCGGTCATGGGCGGCGAGGATCTCAGCCGCGAGCTGCGCCGGCACATTGGCAGCCAAGATGCTGGCGCGGGCTGCCTCGCTCGCCGCCTCGATCACGGCCGGGCTGGCCGGGCCGAGCTGCTCTTCCTGCAGCGACGAGTGCAGGCCTGCCGCTTCGAGCAGGACCCGGAAGCCCAGCGTCGTCACCACGAGACCGTCGGGGGTGGGCAGGCCGAGGGCGTTGCGCACCTCGCCGAGATTGGCCATCTTGCCGCCCGCGACATCGACGTGGCTGCGGGAGATCGCCGAGAGATCGAGCACCAGCTCGTCCCCCAGGCCTTCGGGGGGGGTGACGATGGCGGTGAGCGCCGCCGTGATCTCGGCGAAGCGCGCGCGCAGCCCGGCGTGACGATCGCCCGAGATGGCGTTGAGGCTCTCGATCATGGCATGGATGTCGGCGGCCGCCCGCACCGATCTGCGAGCCACGAATGAGCGATCGAGAAAACCCTGGCTCTCCGCCTGGGCCTCGAGCTCGGCGACCGTCTCGAGGAAGCTATTGTTGGCCGACAGCAGCTTGCGAAACTCGGTGTGGTAAAGGCGAAAGCGAGCCAGTTGGGCGGCTTGGTTGCTGGCGCCCTCCGCGCGCAGGCCGATCACCTCGAGGAAGACGAGAAGCCCGCGCCAGATGGCGCGCGCAAGCGCACCAGCGGCGGCGTTGGGTGAATGGCGGTTGGGGGGGAAGACGGGCTCCGGGCTCCGGGCTCCGGGCACCGGACTACGGGCTCCGGGCCCCGACGAGCCGGGATCGGCGACCGGCTCGGCGACTGCACCCGCCGCGGCTCGAGTCGCCGCGCCCGTATTGGAGCCTTCGTCACCTTGGCCGGGTTGTGTCATGCCGTCATCCCATGTCGCTCCGCGCGGCGCCGTCGCCGGCCGCCGCGGCTCCCTCGACTACCTTGACGAGATCGGCGGTCGGGTAAGGCTTCAGCAGGTACGCGAACGCACCTCCGGCCAGGACCCTTTCCTTCTCGCCGGGAGAGAGGTGGCCGGTCATCAGGATGACCTTCGTGGCGGGCGCCGCTCGCA
>JAZDGE010000093.1:0-5794 GCA_043807175.1 Acidobacteriota bacterium | reverse complement strand
AGACCAGGACCTGGGCCGCCGCGAGAAACCCCGCGCCCAGGAGGGCGAAATTCACCGCGACACAGAACATGGTCACCACCAGCGCGAGCACGTTGATGACCGGGTTGCGGTGCGAGACCGCAACCAACGCAGTCGCCAGCGCCACCGCGGCTGCCACGAAGAACACCACGGTCTCCATCACCACCCCCTCGGGACAGCCGACAGCTCACAGCCGACAGCCGACAGCCGACAGGTCCCCTCCTGCCGCACCGGTGCATGCCCGGTTGTCGCCTCTCGCCTTTCGCCTCTTGCCTCTTGCCTTTTCCTTGTCGCCTGTCGCCTTTCGCCTGTTGCCTTTTTGCTTTCGCCTTTCGCCTTTTGCCTTTCGCCTGCTTTCATCACAGCCACCTCATGGCCATCGCGAAGCCAACCCACACAAGATTGAGGATCGAGAGTGGCAGCAGCCCCTTCCAGCCGAGCTGCATGAGCTGGTCATAGCGGAAGCGGGGAAGCGACCAGCGCACCCAAACGAAGAGCCAGAGGAAGAAGGATACCTTGGTCGCAAACACCGCCACCGACACGAGCAGCCCGAGCCAACCCGTGAGGTGCAGGCCGGGCAGCGTCCACCCACCCAGGAAAAGAGTGACCGCGAGCGCCGATGCGGTGACCATGTTGATGTACTCGCTCATCATGAACGAGGCGAACTTCATCGACGAGTACTCGACGTGGTAGCCGGCGACGAGCTCGGTCTCGGCCTCCGCGAGGTCGAACGGGAGGCGGTTGGTCTCCGCAAACACCGCCACCATGAAGGTGATGAACCCGAGGACCTGGGGCACCACGTTCCAGACATGCTGGCTCTGGTGGGTCACCACGTCGTCGAGACGCAGCGATCCGGTCGCAAGCAGCACGCCGAGCACCGCAACCGTCATCGGCAGCTCATAGGAGATGAGCTGCGCCGAGGAGCGCAGGCCGCCGAGGAGCGAGTACTTGTTGTTCGACGACCAGCCGGCCAGCACGATTCCGTATACCGAGACCGACGACAGCGCAAGGAGAAAGAGGACGCCGACATCAAGCTTGGGCGCGACGATCAGACCGTCAAGCGGCACCCCAAACAGGGTGACGTCCTTGCCGGCGCCGAAGGGGATGACGATGAATGTCACCAGGGCCACGAACACCGCGATGCCGGGAGCGAGATAGTAAAGGAAGCGGTTGGCGGCGGCGGGCGTCACGTCTTCCTTGAAGAAGAGCTTGACGGCGTCGACGACCGGTTGGAGCAGGCCCCAGGGGCCGACCCGGTTGGGGCCGAGCCGGTCCTGGATGAAGGCGGCACCCCGGCGCTCCACCCAGGTCATGATCGGCACCGCGGTCAGAAGCGCCGTGGCGATGAGAAGGAGCTTGACGGCGGCAACGATCACCTCAGCCCACATGCTGTCGCTCCCGGAGTGTTTCTTCCTCTCCCGCAGCGCCGAGCGCCGCCCAGGTCAGGCCGGAGAACGCCTGTTCTCGCTCGCTCATGACCGCAAACGCCTGGCCCGGGTCGGGAAAATCGAGCTCGCTCATGCCCAGCTCGCGGGCCAGCAGCCCGAAGATCTGGAGATGCGTTCGGGCCTCGCCGGCCGGCGCGAAGGCGGCCGAGAACCGCTGCACGGCGCCGCTGCCCGCGATGAATGTACCCTCCTGGCAGGCGAGCGACGGCGTCGGCAGGAGCCACGAGGCGACCCCGGCAAGGGGGTGATCCGTGCGCACGAACGCCGCCGTCGCTCCCACTCCCAGGAGCTGGAGCGCCTCGTCGGAAGCCAAGAACGGGTGCGCGAGGGGATCCAGAATGATTGTGAGATCCGCGGCGCCATAGAGAAACCGGGCCAGACCCCCGGCGTCGACGAGCTTGAGACCGAGGCGGCGGGCGCCCTCGCTGTTGGGGTGGGCGTCAGCCGAGCTCAGCCACTCGTTCTTCCCGTTCTTCATCCGGCGAGCGTCGCCTGAGAGCACCGGCACCACGATCTCGCCCTTCAGGCGACGCCCGAACAGCTCGCGGGCGGCGTAGAGCGACTCGTTGGCGAGATTCGCCGAGGCCACCACGCGAATGGTCCTGGCCGCGCCGAGCTCGAGGCCGAGGGCAGTGACCGCCCCAACCCAGGTGACGCGCGCGAGCTGGCCGCCGGCGCGCCGCTGGGGGTGGAGGAAGTGCTGCAGGTTGAGCGACTCGGCGAGGTAGCGGCCGTGGTCGCAAAGCCAGGTCGCATTGATCGATGGGTTCTCGCGCGGGGTCAGCCGGTAGACCACGCGCTCGTGGTGATCGATCCAGAGGTTGCAGCCGATCGAGCAGCCGGCACAAACCGAGGGAGTCGAGCGCAGCTTCCAGGCCCGCTTGCGGAAGCGAAGCTCGCGCGCGGTCAGCGCGCCCACGGGGCAGACATCGGCGGCGCAGGCCGAGTGAGGGTCATCGAAGGGCCGGGAGTCGAAGGTGTCGATGTAGGCGTGGTTGCCGCGCGACTTGAAGGTGAGCTGGGCGGTCTCTGAGATCTCCTGGGTGAGGCGGATGCAGCGCGAGCAGTGGATGCAGCGGTTCTGGTTCTGCACGATGTGAGGCCCGAGCAGGCGCCTCTCGAAGCCCGGGAAGGTGCGGCGCGCCTCCACCATGTGGGTGGTGAACTGGCCGCCCTGCTCAGACATCGCATGGTCCTGCAGCAGGCACTCGCCGGCCTGGTCGCACACGGGGCAGTCGAGCGGATGGTTGGCGAGGAGGAACTCCATCACCGCCTCGCGCGCCTCCTTGACTCGCGGCGAGGTCTCGGACTTGACGACCATCCCCTCCGCGGCCGGGGTGGCGCAGGCAATCGCGAGCCGCGGCTGCCCCTCGATCTCGACCATGCAGATCCGGCACTGGCCCACCACGGAGAGGTAGGGGTGGTAGCAGAAATAGGGAATCTCGACTCCAGCCAGATGGGCCGCCTCGATGAGATTCGTCTTCTCGGCAACCTCAACCGGCCGGCCATCGATCGTGAGCTTGGGCATGCGGCGACTCTCCTCCTACTCGCCGAAGCCGGGTCGCGGCCCGGCCCAGGGCATGACGGGCAGCTTCTTCTGCGCCAGTGGGGTTGCAGATGCGATCCGGCCCTCGAGCTCGTCGCCGAACTTCTTCACGATGCTCGAGATTGGCAGCGCGAAGGCATCCCCGAGCGGGCAGATCGTCATCCCTCCGGAGGCGAAGCGGCAGATGCGCAGCAGCGTCTCGGGGTCCTCGGCGCGGCCATGTCCGGCCGCGATCCGGTCGAGAATGTCCGCAGCCCAGTCCGAGCCCTCGCGGCAGGGGGTGCACTGGCCGCAGGACTCGTGGGCGTAGAAGTGGGCGAGATTCGCTGCCGCCTCGACCATGTCCACCGTCTCGTCGAGCACGATCACGCCACCCGAGCCGAGCATGGTCCCGGCGGCGGCGCAGGCGTCGAAATCCGCCTGCACATCGACCTCGGCGGCGGTCATGATCGGGGCCGACGAGCCACCCGGGAAGAACCCCTTGAGCTGCCTGCCGTCGCGGATTCCGCCGCAGTGCTCGAAGATGATCTCGCGGAACGTCACCCCGAGAGGGAGCTCATAGACCCCGGGCTTGTTTACGTGGCCGGAGACGCAAAACAGCTTGGGTCCGGTGTTGCGCGGGCGGCCGATGGTGGCGAACCACTGGGCGCCGCGGTTCAGGATGTGGGGAACGCAGGCCAGCGTCTCGACATTGTTGACCACGGTTGGCTTGCCAAAAACACCGACGACGGCGGGGAAGGGGGGCTTCAGGCGGGGAAAGCCGCGCTTGCCTTCGAGCGACTCGATCAGCGAGGTCTCCTCGCCGCAGATGTAGGCGCCGGCGCCGCGGTGCACCCAGATGTCGAGGTCGTACCCGCTGCCCTGGATGTTCTTGCCCAGCATGCCGTGCTGCCGCGCCTCGGCGATCGCCTCCTCGAGCAGCCTCGCCCAGCGGACAAACTCGCCCCGGATGTAGATATACGCGGTGTTTGCCCTGATGGCATAGGCGGCAATTGCGATCCCCTCGACCACCATGTGTGGGTCATGCTCGATCAGCTCGCGGTCCTTGAAGGTGCCGGGCTCCGACTCGTCGGCGTTGCAGATCAGATAGCGCGGCCCCGGGTGATCCTTGGGAACGAAGGTCCACTTGCGGCCAGTCGGGAAGCCGGCCCCGCCCCGGCCGCGTAGCTCGGAGTCGCTGACCTCCCTGGTCACCTCGTCCGGCGACATCCGGAGCGCCTTGGCGAGCCCTTCGTACCCGCCGGCTGCTAGGTAGGTCGTGATCGCCCGCGAGCTCGTGACTCCGCGCGCGCGCAGCAGCACGCTTTCCATCCTCACACCCCCCTCTGCAACGCGTCGAGCAGCTCGTCAAGGCGCCGCGAGTCGAGGTTCTCGTGGTAGTCGTCGTTGATCTGCACCACCGGCGCGCCGCCGCAGGCACCCAGGCACTGCACCCCGATGAGCTGGAAGAGCCCGTCGGCCGTCTTTTCGCCGAAGTCGATGCCGAGGCGCCGGCGCAGGTGGTCGGCCAGCTCCCGGCCGCCGCAGACATCGCAGGAGAGCGTCACGCAGACCTGCAGCACGAAGCGGGCGGGCGGCTGGCGGTAGAACATCGTGTAGAAGCTCGCGACTCCCTCGACGAAGGCCGGGCTCTCGCCGAGGCGCTCGGCGATCGCTTCGAGGGTGCCGGCCGAGAGCCAGCCGAAACGGTCCTGGCAGAGCCAGAGGACGGGAAGTAGCGCTGCGCGGCGGGTGGAATAGCGCTCGAGGATCTCGCTGATCCTCTGCTCGAGGGTGTCGTCGAAGCTGACCTTTGCGTGCGATTCGGGAGGGACGGCAGCGACCGGCTGCGCGTGCATCACGAAGATCTCCGCGGCGACCAGTCGAACGCGCCTTCCCGCCACAGGTAGACATAGCCGACGCCCAGCAGGACCAGGAAGACGAGACCGTCGAGCAGCACCAGGGAGCTCCCTTCCGCCAGTAGGCCGCGCGCCGCCACCGCCCAGGGGAACAGAAACGCGACCTCGACGTCGAACACGATGAACACCATCGCCACCACGAAGAACTTGACCGAAATACGCTTGCGCGAGGCATCCAGGAGCGGCATGCCGCTCTCGTAGGTCTCACGCGTGCGGGCGCCGGCGAGACGCCCGCGGCCGGCCAGCGCGGAGAGCGCAAGGATGGAAGCAGCCACCACGCCGGCGAAGGCGAACGCGAGCAATACCGGGATGTACTGGGCCGTCATGAATCCCCCCTCGTGCCCAAATTCACATGGCATGTTGCCCTAGACGGGCCGGATACGTCAAGCGCGGTCCCGGTCGAGGGTCTTGAGGACCGGCGTCGAGGGGTTGCCGCTGGCGTCCGCCTGGGCCACCTGGGTGAGGCGCTTGGCGCCGTCGAAGGTGAAGGCGAGGTCGTGGGCGCCGTCCTGGATGCGGCGGGCATGGCCGCGGGGGTCGTACCTGGCGTGAGTGACGGTGCCGCCGCCGCTGGCGCCGACCTCGGGAAGGCGCTCGGAGCCAATGAAGCCGCGGTTGTCGGAGGTGACGAGACGGTACTGCTGCGGCGGGTAGGTCTGGAGGTTCGTACAGAGGATAAACGTAAACGTGCCAGGCACGCCATTCCGGATTTGTTGGTGGTAGGATGAGCTGGGAGGTGGACATGGGAAGAGCGGGTCGCGTCGCGGTCGTGGGTGGCCTGTACCACGTCTACAACCGGCTGGCCCGGGGCGAGCGGACGTTCGAGGACGAGCGGTACGCCGCCGGGTTCGTTCGCATCCTGCGCGAGGTGGTCAGGCGCGACG
>JAZDGE010000092.1:0-4436 GCA_043807175.1 Acidobacteriota bacterium | reverse complement strand
GGCGGCGGCAGCGGCAATCGGCATCGGCGCCCATGTGGTGCTGCTCGATCGCAGCGTCGAGCACCTCCGCGACGCCATTCGCCACCTCGGTCGGGCGGTGCCGACGATGCTCGCGACCAAGCCCAACATCGAGAAGGCACTTGCCTTCGCCGACCTGTTCCTCGCCGCGGTGGCGGTGCACGACGAGCGGGCGCCGCTGCTCGTGACCCGCAGCATGCTCAAGCTGATGAAGCCCCGCAGCGTGGTGATGGACCTGTCGATCGACATGGGCGGGTGCTTCGAGACCTCACGACCGACCTATTTCCCGAACCCGGCCTACGAGGTCGACGGCATCCTCCACTTCTGCGTCCCCAACCTGCCCTCGGTCGCCTCCCGCTCGTCGACGCTGGCGTGGACGAACGCGCTCCTGCCGTATCTGCTCGAAATCGCGAAGAAGGGCTTCGACGCCTCGGTGAGAGAGAATGAGGAGCTGCGCCGCGGCACATTCTTGTGCCAGGGCCGGTGCTGTCAGGAGTCGCTTGCACGCATTTTCGAGGTCGCCTGGCAGCCGCTCGCAGCGGCGGCGGAGTAGGGGGCGCCATGCGTTGGGTCGAAACCTATCGCCAGCGCGTCACCACTCCGGAAGAGGCGGTCAAGGCGATCTCCTCCGGCGACCATGTGTGGATCCACGGCGGCTGCAACAACCCTCTCGAGCTGACCCGGGCGATGGTCAAGCGCGCCGGCGAGCTGCGAGAGGTGGAGGTAATACATCTTCTCACCTTCGGCAGCGCAGACTACGCCGATTCTGCGTACCAGGAGGCATTCCGGCATCGTGCCCTGTTCACCGGCTCCAACGTGCGGCAGGCGGTCAACGAGGGGCGCGCCGACTTCGTGCCGGTGCACCTGTCGATGATCCCGCGCTTACTCACCGACGGTCTGCTGACGGTGAATGTCGCGATCGTCCACCTCTCGACCCCCGACGAGCACGGCTTCTGCTCCTTCGGCGTCGGCGTCGAGTGCACCAAGGCGGCGGCGGAGCGCGCGCGTATCGTCATCGCTCTTGTCAACAAGCAAATGCCCCGCGCTCTCGGGGACGCCTTCATCCACGTCTCCCGGCTCAATCACGCCGTCGAGGTCGACCGGCCGGTGCTCGAGCTCCCGCAGGCGGGAGTGATCGGGCCGGTCGCCAAGGCGATCGGCCAGAACATCGCCGAGCTGATCGAGGATGGCTCGACCCTGCAAATGGGAATCGGCGAGATCCCCGATGCGGTGCTGCTGTTCTTGAAGAACAAGCGCCACCTCGGCATTCACACCGAGATGTTCTCCGACGGCGTCGTGGAGCTCTTCGAGTCAGGGGTCATCACCAACGAGGCCAAGACGCTGCACCGGGGCAAGATCGTCGCCTCGTTCGTGCTCGGCTCGCGCAAGACCTTCGACTTCATCGACAACAACCCGTTCTGCGAGTTCCACCCCTCGGACTATGTCAACGACCCCTTCATCATCGCGCAGAACGAGAAGATGGTCGCGATCAACTCGGCGTTGTCGGTGGACATCACCGGCCAGGTGTGCGCCGACTCGCTCGGGCGCTCGATCTACTCCGGCTTTGGCGGCCAGGTGGACTTCATTCGCGGCGCCGCCAAGTCGAAGGGCGGGAAGCCTGTCATCGCCCTGCCGGCGACGGCAAAGGAGGGCCACCTGTCCCGCATCGTCGACGCGCTCGCCGAAGGGTCGGGGGTGGTCACCACCCGGGCTGACGTGCACTATGTCGTCACCGAGTTCGGCACTGCGGCGCTCTTCGGCAGGTGCTTGCGGGAGCGCGCCGAGGCGCTGATCGGCATCGCCCATCCCGACTTCCGCGAGCAGTTGCGCGCCGCCGCGAGGAAACGTAATCTGCTCTAGGCGGCTGATTGAGGCGGGGCCTAAGCGAATGATCCAAGCTCTCGAGTCGGGCGTTCGGGTGGGGGACGGGTGGAAGGGTTTGCTGGGTGGGGGGCGGGGGAAACTGTTGGCTGTCGGCTGTCGGCTGCAGGTGTGCAGCGTGGCCTCGTTGGATTGAAACGAAGCCTCGCCGGCATTGTTGAGCGGGCAGCGAAGGAGGGGAGATCAGTGAGTACCAAGACCGATTTCGGCGTGAACGAGCACACCAGCCCGGGCGAGGCGCTGAAGCTGGCGATGGAGCGCGAGCAAAAGGCACATGACTTCTACATGCAGTGTGCGGCACTCGTCGGCGATCCCGGAGTCAAGAAGCTGTTCGAGTTCCTCGCGCGCGAGGAGACCAAGCACTTCGAGCTGCTGGAGCGGGAGTACAACCGCTACATCGCCGGGGAGAACTGACCGTGTCCGAAAGGCTGATCTTTTTCGGCGACCTCGCTGACCGGTACGAGATGGAGCGCCTGCTGTCAGAGCGCCACGCCGGGCTCCATGTCGAGACCGTGGGACGGTCGTGGGACCTCGTCGAGCGCGCCTGTACCGGCGGCTTCGATGTCGCGGTCGTCCTCAAGGGTCCGATCTGGGAGCACCAGCAGCGTCTCGAGGTGGTCGCGGCGCTGCGGCGCAACTCCTTTGCCGGTCGCATCATCTACGGGGGCTCGTTCCTTGCCGAGAAGCAGGACGCGCTGGCGGCGGGCGCCGACTATGTCTTCGACCCCAACAAGCAGCCGACCGAGGAGGTGGCGTGGCGTGCCCTCGAGAAGCCACGGCTCGCCGCCGATCACCTCTACCTGCGGCGCCTTTTCGTCGGCGAGTGGGCGGCGATCGAGGCCTACCTCGCCGAGCTGCCTGCACAGCCGCCTGACGTGCTTCTTGCCGCCACCTCGCTACACGGCGATGAGGCTTTCTATGGCACGCTCGCCCGCTACAGCCTGGCGCATCTCGAGACCCGCTGCGTGCTCGTCGAGGACGAGGTCGCAGAGGAGGTGCAGGTAGCGGCACTGGCGAGTGGAATTCAGCCTTACATCGTGCTGGCCGACGAGGGCCTGCGCAAGGTCCACGAGGTAGCTCATGGTTTCCTGCGCGAGCGTTGGCTGGCGCGGGTCGCAGGCGCCTAGACGCCGGCGGCGGCGGTCAGCCGTCAGCAATCAGCGGTCAGCTCGCAGCATCTGGCTGCCCCCGCCGGGAAAGCTGAAAGCTGATAGCTGAATGCTGAAAGCTGAGAGCCGAGAGCTGAAGTCCACGTTACGTCGGATGGTCCAGGTCCATGTCCACGTCCAGGTCCAAGTCCAAGTCGAGGACAGGCAGCGAGTTTGGATCAGCGCCCAAGCCCCAAGCCCCGAACCCCTGACCCCTGGTGGTAGGATAGGTCCGTGCGGATCTACACGCGCACCGGGGACGGCGGGCTGACCTCACTCGGCGATGGCTCGCGGGTCTCCAAGGCAGCGCCGCGGGTGGAAGCCTATGGCGAGGTGGACGAGCTGAACTCCCTGCTCGGCCTGCTGGGCGGGGAGGATCTCCCGGCCGAGACCAGACAAGAGTTGCTGCGAGCCCAGGGCTGCCTCTTTGCCCTCGGGGCCGCGCTGGCGGACCCTTCCGGCGGTCGCCAGATACCGCCAGGGCGGTGCGATCCCGCCTGGCTGGAGGAGTGGATTGACGGCATGAGCGCGGGTCTGTCGCCGCTCGGCAACTTCGTGATTCCCGGCGGGTGCCGCGGCGCCGCGCTCGCCCAGATGTGTCGCACGGTGTGCCGGCGCGCCGAGCGGCGGGTCGCCGGCCTGCAGGAGGCAAAGGAGGGAACGGGCGCGATCCTGCCCTTCCTGAACCGGCTCTCGGATGCGCTGTTCGTGCTCGCACGCTGGCTCAACCAGCGTGCCGGGGTCGCCGACTTGCCGTGGAACGCCCACGGTTGAATGCCAGCGATGCCAACTGATTCCCTTGCGCCGGCCTTGCCACGTGTTGTGCGCTCGGCGCGCGTCGCCGTGATCTGCGGGCTAGCCCGGCGGCGTTCACAGTGGCGTACCGGACCGGTGCGGGAACGCTCGAGCTCGGTGGCTTGCCAGCCATCGGCAATCCGGGCAGGCGGTTGATGGAGCGAATTTCAACGTGACCACGATCACCCTGGAAGGACGCAGCCTCGAAGCGCTGTCGGGCACGCTCGACGAGAACTTCCGCTACCTCACGGAGCGCCTGGGCGTGCGTCTGGCGGCGCGCGGGGACACGGTCTCGCTCGACGGCGAGCCGGTCGCGGTGGAGCGGGCGCAGAAGGTGCTCGAAGGGCTGGCGCGACTGGTCGCCTCGGGCTACGCGGTGGGCAAGCAGGAGTTTCGGACCGCGCTGCGCGTGCTCGAGGAGGACCCCGGCGTCGACCTCGTCGAGTTCTTTACCGACGCCTCGATTCCGGCCGCGGTGAAGCGTCTGCTGGTGCCCCGCAACCTCAAGCAGCGCCTGTTCATCCAGGCGGTGAGCCGGTTCGACATCGTGTTCGCGGTGGGACCGGCTGGGACCGGCAAGACGTACCTCGCGGT
>JAZDGE010000091.1:0-3528 GCA_043807175.1 Acidobacteriota bacterium | reverse complement strand
GGGCGCGGGCGGCGCGCGCCGCGGCCTGGGGGGCGCCCCGCGCCCGCGCGTCTGTTGCGCTCGGCGAGCGCAGCAGGACCGCTCCGAGCGCGGCCACGATCAACGCGGCGGCAACCGCAGCCACACCGATCTGCCACCGGGGCCGCCGCGCCCGCGCGGCTGCCACCAGCTCCCTGCGCAGGCGTACCCGCGCAACGTCGTCGGCAACGTCAGCCCCGCCAACCGCCGCCAACAACTGAGCGGCGGCGATCAGCTCAGCCGGCGTCGCAGCCTCGCTCGCCCCGGCGAGAGCGCGCCCCAGACGCTCAGCCGCCGAGATTTCTTCGCCGCTGGCAGGCGCCTCACCAAGCTCTTCGAGCTCTCTCATTCCTGCCTCCACTCGCGGGCAAAGGCGCGGGTCGCCCGGCAAAGCACGACGTCAAAGGTGGCCGGTGACACCTCCAGGTGTTGGGCGCACTCGTCGCGAGGGCGGCCCTCCAGCAGGCGCAGGCGAAGCGCCTCGGCATAGCGCGGGCGCAGCCGCCCGAGCGCGGCCGCGACATTCGTCCGAAGTTGCGACATTGTCTCATGATAGATCATCGCCGCCTCCGCTGTCGGGAGGTCATCGGAGAACTCGTCGAGCAGCGAGACATCGTCTTCGAGCTGACGCTGGCGGCGCTGGCGGCGCGCTCGCTCGAGCGATTTCCGGCGGGCGATGGCCGAGAGCCAATGAAGCAGGCGGATGCCCCGCCATTCAAACTTCCTGATCCCGGCAAGCGCAGTCCGATAGGTCTCGGCGAGCACGTCATTGGCCTCCGCCGCGCCCACCCGCGGCACGATGACGAAGGTGCGCAGCCAGTCGCGGGTGCGGTCGTAGAGCACGCCGAAGCTCTCGCCATCCCCTTGCTGAATCCTCGCCACGAGCTCCCGGTCATCGTCCGCCATGCCGTCCCGCCAAGCATATGCCGGAAGAACCGCCGACCTTACAGTCGGTCCTGGACCTAGCGCGCTTCGCTCGCGATTGGGGTTGGGGGCTAGGGACTGGGGGCTAGGGAAGCCCCAACCCACAACCCTTAACACCTCAGTCCCTTGTGCAATCCCCGAGCCTTTCTCATCGACCAGCAGGCCACCAGGTCAGTGTCGCAACCCTGCTTCTATCGGCATACGGCCCCTTCGCGCCAGCGCGCTCGACGCGGCGCTGAATCACCCTGCGCTGCCGGTTTCGTTTTGCCTCGCCGATGTGTCCAAACAGACAGAAGGTGTTGCGCTGCAGGAATGGCGCAACCAGGAGGCGAGCATGTTCGAGCAAACCCTGATCAGCCTTCCCGTCGGTCAGAGAGGAGGGCGCCGCCTGGCACTTCTCCCGCTCGCGCTGGTCATCCATGTGGCCCTGCTCGCACTGGTGGCAGCGGTCCAGCTCTGGGCGGTCGACGAGATCCCGCCGCCGCGTGAGGATGGCGTCATCTGGGTGGGCGCTGGCCAGGCGCCTTCTCCGCTTCCCCCGCCGCCGGCCCGGCGTCCGCCGGGCGCGGCGCAGCCAGCCAGAGCTACCGCGTCGGTCCAGCCGAGCGGAGTGCCCGAGACCGTTTCTCCTCCACCCGCAGCGCCGGAGCCACCGGGAGGGGGCTCCGGTGTTGACGGTGGTCTCGACCCCGACGGTGGCGGCGACGAATGGCAACCAGAGCGGAGCGCCGAGGTGACACCGGTTCTCGGGCCGGCGCCATCAGACCGAGAGCCGGTGTTCGTGCTCGGCGGCGATGTGCTTCCCCCGATTCCCTTGGCGAGGACTCCTCCCGTCTACCCGGAACCAGCACGCATCGCTCGCCGCGAGGGCGCGGTCAAGGTCGAGCTCGTGCTCGACGTAGCCGGCCGCGTGGTCGAGGCGCGCCTGATCGAGGACAGGGTCGGCTTTGGCTGCGGCGCCGCGGCGCTGGCGGCGATCCGCCACTGGCGCTATGAGCCGGCGACCAGGCGGCGAGTCCCGGTGAGCGTTCGCCTGGTCGTTACCGTCACCTTCACCCTGAGAGCGCCCTGAGCGAAAAACACGCGGTGTTTGCGCGTTGGCGACCGCCGCCGGCAAGAGGCCGACGCCTGCGCGAAGAGGCCGTGTTTCCTTTCGGCCGGCGCTGTGTCTAAATGGCGCGAGCACCAGGGAGGTCCGGCGCCCGCGGGCGCCGGAGAGGGCCGGTGATGCTGGAGGCTGACGAGGAACGCCGCCTGCTCGCGGCGCTGGCGCAAGGCAGCCGCAGCGCCGCGGAGACGCTGGTCGATCGCACCTATGGCCGCGTCTTCGCGCTGGTCGCACGGCTGTGCGGGGGCGATCGGGAGCTTGCCGCCGATCTCACTCAGGAGACCTACCGGCGCGCCTGGGCGGCGCTGGCGACGTTCAACGGGCGCTCGCAACTGGCCACCTGGCTCTACCGCATCGCGTACAACGTCTTTCTCAATCACCTGCGGCGCCCGTGCTGGGAAGTGCCAGTTGACGGCGAGGAGGCGGCTGCGATTCCTGATTGCCAGGCCAGCGCCGATGATGCCCTGATCAGCACGGAGCGCGACGAGCTACTCCGGCGGGCGGTGCTCGCCCTGCCCGAGGAGCAACGAGCAGTGGTGGTCGCGCGCTTCTGGGCCGCGGTGCCGGTGGCGGAGATCGCGCGCACGGAGGGACTCAGCGAGGTCGGCGTGCGCAAGCGGCTGCGCAAGGCGCTGGCCCGCCTCGCAGGTGCGCTCGAGGAGGCATCACCGTGAGGAAACGAAGCGAAGAAGAGCTTGCGGCGCTGCTTGCCGGGTCGCCACCGCCCCGGGCGCCGGCCGACCTCGCCGCACGGATCAAGAGCGAGATTCCCGACCGCATCACCCTCTCGCAAAGCGCCCTCGGCCGCAAGCTGCCAGCCGCCGAGCATGCCTCGTTCTCCCGCCCATTTGCCCTGCTGGTGGCACTGCTCCTGGTCACCGTGGGTCTGGCGCTCCTGCAGCTCCGAGCGCTCTGGGAAGCGCGGGAGGAGGCGGCGCGTGCGCAGGCTGCGCAACGTCTCTTCGCCGGCGAGGCCCCGGCAGGCGACGAGGGCGCCCCGGCAGACAGCTTTCAGGCCATCCGTGGCGCTCTCCCCGCCGATCGCACTGGCGTCAGCGACCGCGCCCGCAAAGAGACGCCGGGCGATCCGTTCGTTGACCCACTCCTGGCCCCCAGCTTCGCATTTCCGTTGACCATGGAGAGCTCCTCGGCGGTCGCGGCACGCCGCCTTCTCGCGTTCGGACGGCTGCCGCCTCGAGAGCTGATCCGCGTGGCTGCCTTTGTGAGCTCCTTCGATTACGGAGACCCTGCACCTCGGCAGGAGGAGCTCGCCATAATCGCGGAGGGTGCGCCGGCCCCGTTTCCCGCTGCCACACCCTCACATGTCCTGCGCTTCACCGTCCGCGCCCGCGGCGATCGCCCAACCCCGCAGGTGGTGGCGCTCGAGGCGCAAGCAGCGCTCGAGGTCAACCCCCGGACTGTCCGCCGTTACCGCGTCGTCGGGCACGAGAGACCAGCGTCGTCGCCACAAGCCCCCG
>JAZDGE010000090.1:0-3577 GCA_043807175.1 Acidobacteriota bacterium | reverse complement strand
TGTCACCACCGGGCCCGATGAGATCCACTTCCACCGGCATCACCGGGATCCGGCTCCGGAGGCCAGTGGCCCCTGAAGGGCTGAGTCAGCGGCGGGCGGGGCGACCGCGGTCCGGCGACAAACTGGCCGGGCCGCGGGTGGAAATGGGACGATGGTCAGTTACAGGAGAAAAGGGAGGGGGGCTCGCCATGTGTGGTGGGAGCCCCCCGGTACAGGATGCCTTGCGCTAGGCAGGGCCATGGTGAGGTAGACGGGGCGGCGAGTCCAGTTTTCTCCTGGGGAGGGAAAGCTGGAGCGCCTGGTCCTCGATTGCCACTACTGCGGCGAGCCGTTCGTGATTCACCGGCGCTGCTACCGCGGCCATGTCTACTGCAGCGAAGAGTGCCGAAGCGCAGGGGGGGTGGTCACAGCACGGCGGGCGCGGCGGGAATACCGGAAGTCGCCAGAAGGCCAGGCTGACCATGCAGACCGGGAGCGAGCGCGGCGAGCTCGACACCAAGCGGCGAGAGATCTGGCGCTGCGCCGGGAACGGAGTCGGAGGCGAGCGCGGGTACCTCGTAGCCGTTCCCAGCATTCGAGGCGACGCCGGCATTCGAGGCGGCGGGCGCGGTCGAGGAAGGCTCGAGCGAAACGCCGGGCGCAGGCCGTCGAGCGTGCCCAGGCCCGAGATCGTTCGAGGAAGCGCAGAAGGGCCAGGAGAGCGCAGGCGCCCAGCCGAGCGCGCGTGGGGGATCATGCTTCCAAAAACTTGATCCACCTGGCAGAGATCGACGGCACCAAGGGGGTGCGAGATGACGTCGAAAAAGCCAGGCCAGTTCCGCCTGCACCTTTCACCACTCCATTCTGGCTCCTTCACCCGATGGCGCCTATCGGGCTCGGTGCCGACGGCGATGCCGGGACGCGAACTCGGCCGCGTGATCCGGACGCTCTGGTTCTGGAGCGGCTGGCCGATCGAGCTTGTATTGCCTGTGGCGGCCGAGACGGCGTGCTGGTTCGAGTACTGGTCGGACGCCATCGCGGAGATCCCCGAGGACCGCCTGGTGCTCCGGCTGATGACGAAACGAGCTGAGGCAGATCATGGGCAGCCACCATCGAGATGAAAACGAACGGCGCGCCGCGCTGATGGCGGACGCGCTGCGCCTGTCCCTGGTCGACGGCCTGAGCCTGCGCGCAATCGCCAGGCGGCTCTCGATCTCGCGCAACACCGTGCGCAAGCTGCTGCGCGCCGCGCCGCCGCAGGTGCTCGCGCCCCAGGTCGGCAGCCCGCGCGGCTCGATCCTCGAGCCCTACCGGCCGGAGATCAAGGCGCTGCTCGACGACGTGCCGGAGATGAAGGCTCCGGCGGTGCTCGAGCGGCTGCGCCGGCTGGGCTACACCGGGGGCATCACGGTGGTGCGCGACCACCTGCGGAGGATTCGCCCGCGCCCGCACCGCGAGGCGTTTCTGACTCTGGACTTCCATCCAGGTGCAGCGATGCAGGTGGACTGGGCCGACTTCGGCTTCGCCATCCCCGGTTGTCCGCGCCGGGTGAGCGCCCTGGTGATGGCGCTCTGCTACTCGCGGCTGCTGTACATCGAATTCTGCCTCAGCCAGGCGTTCGGCACCTTCGTGCGCGCCATGGAGCGAGGCCTCGCCTTTTTTGGTGGAACCACGTTGGTCGACATCTTCGATAACATGAGGACCGTGGTCCTGGTCCACAACCACAAGCTGACCCGGTTCAATCACAGCTTCCTCGCCTACGCCCGCGCCCGCAACTTCGGGATCCGCGCCTGCACACCGGGGAAGGGCAACGAGAAGGGCCGGGTCGAGCGGCCGATCGGATTCGTCCGCGAGCGTTTCTGGCCCGGCCGTCGATTCACCAGCCTGCTCGACCTCAATCGCCAGGCGACCGAGTGGCGCGATGACTTCGCCAACAATCGCGAGCACGAGGTGACCGGCAAGATCCCGGCCCTGGTCTTCAAGTACGAGGAGAAGCGGCTGCTCAAGCCGCTGCCTGCCACTCCCTTCGAGACCGACGACATCATCAGCACCGGGGTCACCAAGACCTTCCGGGTGGGCTTCGATCGAAATTTGTACTCGGTGCCGCCCAGGCTCCTCGGCCAGACCGTGGTGGTGCGCGCCAACGACGACGCGGTCGCGGTCTTCCTCGGTACCAAGCAGGTCGCGCTCCATCGCCGCAGCTGGGGCATCGGCGAGGACATCGAGCACCCCTCTCACCGCAGCGCCGCCCTGGAGACCAAGCCCGGCGCGTCGGCGGGTGTCGTGCCGTCGCAGCTGGTCGGCCTGGGCGAGGTCGGTGGCGAGTACTTCAAGGTCTTCGCCGCCGGCCGCCGCTCCATCCAGCGCGAGATCACCAGGCTCACCTTTCTCTGCGAGCTCTTCTCCTTCGCCGCCACCGCCGACGCAATGGCCGAGGTCATGACCACCGGCCACGTCGGCGCCGAGTACGTCGAGTACGTACTCCGTCACAAGCGCGGCCTCTCGCCGGCGGCGTCGCCCCTTCGCCTCGGCGACCCCGAGCTCGACGCCCTGAACTTCGGCGACCCGGACCTCTCGGTCTACGACCAGATCGTGCCCACGCAAATGACCATCGACCCCGGCGACCCGCCGGACCAGGACGACGACCCATGGACCAACCAGACAAACTGACCCTGGTCATCGAGAAGCTGCGCGCCCTCCGGCTCATCGCCATGGCCGAGGCTCTGCCCGGCATCCTCGAGCGCGCAGCCAAACGCAACGCCACCATCCTCGATGTCGTCGACCAGCTCTGCGACGAGGAGATGAAGGGCCGCCGCGATCGCTCGGTCGCCCGCCGCATCACCGACGCCCATTTCCCCGAGGTCAACACCGTGGACGGCTTCGACTTCGCCTTCGACCCGGCCCGCAAGCGCATTCGCGCTCGCTACCTCGCCCTCCATGACATGGCCTTCCTCGGCCGCGGCGTCAACCCGCTCTTCCTCGGCAAGCCCGGCACCGGCAAGACCTTCCTCGCCCGCGCTCTCGCCTTCGCCGCCTGCCAGGCCCAGAAGCGCGTCTTCGTCGTCTCCGCCCCAAGGCTCCTCAACGAGCTCCATGGCGCCGAGCTCCACGGCGACCTCGACCGCGTCATGCGCAAATACGTCCGCGCCGACCTCATCCTCATCGACGACTTCGCCGTCCTCAGCATGGACCCGGCCCAGGCCAAGCTCGCCTTCCAGGTCATCTCCGAGCGCTACGACTACCGCCGGTCTACATGCATTACGACGAATCGACCGTTTAAGGACTGGCCCAGGGTCTTTCCCGACGCCCTCAACGCTCAGGTCATCGCCGAGCGTCTCACCGAGCACTCCGAGCACTTCGTCCTCGACGGCAAGCCCTGCGGCAACCGCGGAGGCAACACGAAGAACCGCTGAACTCTGCCGCCCTCACCCGGGGAGGTCCTCGATCCCGTCTGCGCTTGCCTCCGTGAGCGCCATTGGCCCAGCGCGACCTCACCGCGCTGCTCGCTCAGGCGAAGAACCGTCCCGAGATCATCGGGTGGATCACTGGCTCCCGGTGATTCCGGTGAAAGTGGCTCCCTCAAACGCCGGTGGCGACA
>JAZDGE010000089.1:0-2286 GCA_043807175.1 Acidobacteriota bacterium | reverse complement strand
TCCCCCCGATCAGCGTCGACGAGCCGACGATCTCCATGGTGATCGGCATCAACACCTCGCCGCTGGCCGGCCGTGAAGGGCAGCATGTCACCTCGCGCAAGCTGAAGGAGCGGCTGGATCGCGAGCTGCTCACCAATGTCTCGATCCGGGTCGCCCCCACCGACACCCCTGACGCCTTCCAGGTCTCGGGGCGGGGCGAGCTGCAACTCGCAATCCTGATCGAGATGATGCGGCGCGAGGGGTACGAGATGGGGGTCGGCAAGCCCGAGGCAGTGACGCGGGAGATTGACGGTCAGCTTCACGAGCCGATGGAGCTGCTGGTCGTCGACTGCCCGGAGGAGTTCATCGGCGTGGTCACCCAAAAGGTGGGCAACCGCCGCGGCCGGATGATGAAGATGGTCAACCATGGCACTGGCCGGGTGCGGATGGAGTTCCGCCTCCCCTCGCGCGGCTTGATCGGCTTTCGCACCGAGTTCCTGACCGACACCCGCGGCGCCGGCATCGCCAACCACCTGTTCGAGGGCTGGGCGCCCTGGCAGGGCGAGATCTCCCATCGCGCCACCGGCGCCATGGTGGCCGACCGCGCCGGCCGCGCCACCTCCTACGCGATCGAGCACCTGCAGCCGCGCGGCGAGCTCTTCATCTCGCCCGGCGACGAGGTCTACGAGGGTATGGTGGTGGGCGAGAACGCCCGCGAGGCCGACATCGACGTCAACATCACCAAGGAGAAAAAGCTCACCAACATGCGCGCCTCGGTGGCGGACGAGTCGGTGCACCTGGTGCCGCCGCGGCTGATGTCGCTCGAGCAGGCGCTCGAGTTCATCCGCGCCGACGAGCTCGTCGAGGTCACGCCGAAAGCCCACCGCCTGCGCAAGAGGACCCTCCCCGCCGTGAAGCGCAAGTAGCGTGGCAGCGGCGTCTCGCCGCTGCTCGCGACAAGCGCATGAGGGGGTTCTCTCCCCTCTTCGCCGCTACTGCGAGGTGCCGCCTCCGACGCCCTTCCCCTCGAGCATGTCTTTGCGCCGGAGCTTACGGGCCTCGTTTTCAAGGTAGTCGAAGACCTCGGCGTGGTATTGGGCCATGGTGTCCTGGCCAGTCAGGGTGCGGAGGCGCGCGAGGGCCTGGCGGCCGGCGCGCAGGGCGCCATCGGGACGGCGGCCCAAGAAGAGCTCCCAGCTCGCCCGCATCGCATGGACCTCGCACAGACTGCGGTAGGCGCGGGGATCGCTGGGGCCAAGCTCGATGGCGCGGTTGAGGCTGGTCAGCGCGGCGTCAAGGGTGCTCGTTGGGTCGGTGTCACGCTTCTCGCTGAGCCTCGCCATGGCGACGTGAACCGCGCCGAGGAAGGCGTAGGTCCAGTACAGGTTGGAGTTGATCTCGAGGCTGCTCTTGAAGGCCGCGATAGCCTTGGCGGCCACCGCCTCGGGGTCGCCCCGGCCAGTGCGGACGAGGTGCTCCAGCATGGCCACGTGGGCGATCCCCAGGTTCACCCGGGGCGCCGGATCGGCGGGCTGCAGCTCGCTGAGGGCGGTAAAGGTCGCCGCCGCTTTCTCGAAGGACGGTACGGCGTCGACGCCGGAGTACGCTTCCCAGGCGCCGCGGTCCAGGTGCAGGAGCCCGAGGGTGGAGAGCGCCTCGACGCTGCGCGGCTGCAGCTCCAGCGAGCGTTCGACGTGGCGCGTCGCTTCGTCGAACGCCGCGCGGGGATCGCGCCTGGTCTGGTAGTGGTGCTTGCCGAGCTGCCAAAGCGCCAACCCCACCAAGGCGTGAGCCTGGGCGTTGTCCGGCTGGAGATCGAGGGCCACACGGGCGGCGGCAATGCCTGCGTCCAGCGTGGCAGTTGGGTCCTCGCCGTGGGTCAGGGCATACTCGGCCCAGCATGAGGCAGCCTCGAGGAGGCCGACGCGGCCCGCGACGCTGTCGGGATCCACGATCAGCACGTCGCGGCACGCGGCCGTGGCCCGATCGTAGGTCTCGGCGTTGCGCCTGGCCTCCTGCCAGACCTCGATGTGGAGGGCCGTGGTCCAAAGACCGCACAGGCGCTCGCGGACGACGCGGTCGCTCTCACCGATGCGGGCAGCGGCCTGGAGCGCCTCGGCGGCGGCGCTCAACGCCGCGCGCGACTCGTCGAGGCGACCGCCCCGCGTGGCACCCGCAGAGCTGGCGACGTGGATATCTGCCTCGAGTACCCTCGCTTCGTAGAGCCAGGGTACCCGCTCGAAAGCCTGCTGTGTCAGCTCCAGGGCCCGCGGATAGCGTCCCTCGTGAAAGGCAAGCAGCGCCTCG
>JAZDGE010000088.1:0-3155 GCA_043807175.1 Acidobacteriota bacterium | reverse complement strand
CGCCCTTGGGATAGAAGAACGGCGAGGCCGGGGCCAGCGGCGAGAAGAAGAAAAGATCGAGCTCCTTGCCAAGCCGGCGGTGGTCGCGCCGCTTCGCCTCCTCGAGGTGCGCAAAGTAGGCGTCGAGCTCTGCCCTGGTGGCGAATGCGGTGCCGTAGATGCGCTGCAGCATCTCATTGCGCTCGTCGCCCTTGAAGTAGGCGCCGGAGGTGTCGAGCAGCTTGAAAGCGCCGATCTGGTCGGTGCGTTGGACATGGGGACCGCGGCAGAGGTCGACGAACTCGCCGTGGCGAAAGAGCGAGATCTCCTCGCCTTCGGGGATGTCCTGCAGGCGGATCAGCTTGATCTCCTCGCCGCGGGCCGCGAACACCTCGCGGGCCCGCTCGCGCGCCACCACCTCACGGGTGAATGGCTCGCCGGCGGCGACGATGCGCGCCATCTCGGCCTCGATGCGGGCGAGATCCTCGGGGGCAAAGCCGCGCGGGAAGCGAAAGTCGTACTGTAACTTCTCCGAGTGGTCCTGGCGGCCGGCGTCGATGATCGTGCCGGGAAAGAGGCGCTCGACCGCGTCGGCGAGGACATGCTCGGCGGAGTGGCGCACCACCGCGCCGGCGGCGGGATCGGCGGCGGTGAGCAGGCGCAGCTTGCCCGAGCGCAAGAGGGGCGCCCGCAGGTCGACGATCTCACCATCGAGCTCCGCCGCCAAGGCGGCCTCGGCCAGCCGCCTCCCGATCGTGCGCGCCACCTCGAGCGGCGTCACGCCCACCGCACAGGCGCGTTCGCTCCCGTCCGGCAAGGTCAACACGATCTGCTCGCTCATCGCTACCTCTTTCTCAGGGGGTCCGGGCGCCCCCCGCCCAACCCTCCGCGCTCCCGGCAGCCGCCACCAACAACAAAAAACCGTCCCGCAGCAACGGGACGGCCCACGAAAAGGCAGTGGTAGGCGCGTGCGGGCTCGAACCGCAGACCTCATCCGTGTGAGGGATGCGCTCTACCAATTGAGCTACGCGCCTTCACGACCTCGTGCGAAGCGAAATGGTAGGCGCGAGCGGACTCGAACCGCTGACCTCTACCGTGTCAAGGTAGCGCTCCAACCAAACTGAGCTACGCGCCTGCTTCGCGGGCTAGCGGCAGGCGTCCCGGCGGGCTTCTCAGCCGCGGGCTCTTGCAGCCTGCCTTCGTCCCCTTACCGCTGACAAAGATCAATGCTCCCGGCAGCGCCGGGGTTTGCCAATATAGCGAAGGCGCCCAGGGGCGTCAAGGCACCCAGTGTTCTGCTCACCGGCCGGCGGCAGAAGGTGTGCAGCCACTCGCCGGCGTCGTTTGTGACGCCCGACGGCCCGGCGGCCAACTAGCAGCCAGCAGGCCGAGCACGGCCACGACCAGCAGCGCGCGCAGCGTACCCTCCGAAAAGGCCGTGATCAGGTGCGCCCCGACCTTGCTCGTGAACGAGGCGTCGGGGATGACGAGAGCCTCGACCCGGGCTCGCAGGGCCTCGCTCCAGGCGTAGAGGGAGGCGGCCAGCGTGCGGCCGAAGTAGCGCTCCAGGATGGTGTTCTCGCGGAAGGCGGCGGTGGCGAGCTGCCGGCGCGCCAGGGATCCAGGCGGTTGCTGACGGGCCTCGCCCAGGTTGTGGTCGCGGCTGAACAGGTGAACCCTGACCTCGTACAGGAACGGGTCGCGCTGCGGCATGATGCGGGCGAGGAACTCGCCATAGCGGGCCATGGGGTACTGATCGAGGATCGCCGCCATCTCGATGGCACGGCGCTCGTCGAGCCTGCCGAGCGTGGCCGGGGTCAGGCGGGACTTGAAGCGGCCGATGGCAGAGTCACGGCAAAGGTGCCCGTACTCCGCCATCGCCTCGTTGTTGGTGTTGAGGCGGGCGAGGGCCGGGAAACGAGCGGCGTAGCGCTCGACCCGCGCTGGGGTGTTGGCCAGGCACAGGGTGAGGAGGCAGAGCTCGGCGGCAGCCAGGCGGGCGGACAGGCGCAACGACGAGGCCTGGACGGCCTGTGACGCGGGCGGCACGACCTTCCACAGAGCGAGCTGAACGAGGCCGCTGACGCCCGCGTTGAGGCCGACGTCGCGAAGGTCCCAGAAGCGGTCCGGAGTCACCCACTGGACGATCTCATCGGCGGTCCCGACCAGCGTCGTGAGCAGCGCGGCGGCAAGGTGAGCACTGGCGTCAGGGACGTGCTGGCGCAGGGCTCGCCAGGCGAGCACGCCGAGCGCCCCGTACTCGATGAAGTGGACTGCTTCCTCGGGCGCGCCCCACAGCCGGTTTGTCCACCAGAGGGAGATGGCGGCAATGGCCACGAGCAAGATCACGGTTGGAAGATTCAGTTGCCGGCGGGTTCGCCGGCCGAGGGCGAGGGCGCCAGCCAGCGCCGCCAGGATCGCGATGACGACGGTGTAGCCGAAGGCGGTGGAACCCAGGTGGGCAACGACCCAGCGCTGGAGGGCGCGCATGGTCGGGATGCTGGCAAAGATCAGCAGCGTCCACAGGCCAAGAAGCACCCATGCCAGCCAGGGGCGCCTGCCTCTCGCCGAGCCCATGGCCACGATCTTACCCGGTCGGGCGCTTCGGAGTGGAGCGCGAGCGGCGATTGCGCCGCCAAAGCAAGCGCCCGGGATCCCAGCGCTGGCGATCCCGGGCTCCCTGTGTGTTGCCTGGTGGCCTACTGGCGCGGGGCGCGCTCGGTCCGCGACTTCGCGACGTTGACGGTCAGCGAGTTGCCATCAAGGACCTTCTGGTTGAGCGTGTTGATCGCCCCCTCCGACTCGGCGTCGGTCGACATCTCGACGAAGCCGAAGCCGCGGGACTGCCCCGAGTCGCGCTCGGTGACCACTGCGGCCGAGAGCACTGTTCCGCACTGGCCAAAGTGCGCGCGCAGTGCCTCGGGGGTTGTGGACAGCGACAGACCACCCACGTAGATCTTGGACATGTGAATCTCCCTTTTGGTCCTGGGGGTTCCAGGGCCGGCCATCTTCCGCGCTGCAGCTCCCACCTCGGACCCGCGGAAGGTACCGCTCGGAGGTGAGGCCGGCGCTGCGCCCGTTGGCGCGATGCCCGGCAGAGGTGATTAGCATACACCAAGTTTTTGAAAATCACAAACATACGCGATGCACTGGCGCCTCCAGCTCGACCTAGGAGC
>JAZDGE010000087.1:0-2484 GCA_043807175.1 Acidobacteriota bacterium | reverse complement strand
GGTTCATCCCGTCGATCTCGCCCACAACGCCGAGGACCGGCGCGCTGCGCCCCACGCGCCCGGTGCCGTCGCCGACGCCCCCGTCACCGCCGCCGCTCTCGCCTTCGAGCGCGACTTCGGTGCCATCAGCCTCTCCACGGGCCGTCCCGTCCGACGTTCACGAAAACCCTGACCCAGAAAGCTCGATCATGGATCTCAAATCTGCCTTCGGCTGCCACTGCACTCCCTTCACCCGCGAGCTCCGCCTCGACGATGTTTTCAGCCTCGCCATCTTCGATCAGGCGCGCGATGGCATCCTGCGCGCTATCGAGAAACGCTCGAGCGCTGCCCTCATCGCTCCGGCCGGCTCCGGCAAGTCCACCGTGCTGCGCGCCATCCTCGGGCGTCTCCCCGAGGCGCGCTACGTCTCCCACTACGTCAAGTGCTCCGAAATCGGCAAACGCGACATGTGCCGCGAGATCGCCCGCGTCGCCGGCGTGGCGCCGGCCAGCTCCTTCCCCGCTCTGCTCCATAACCTCCAGGAGAAGTTCGAGAGCACCCTCGCCGATGCGGGACGCCGACCAGTGCTGCTGCTCGACGAGGCACATGACCTCCGCCCCGATGTCCTCGCCATGCTCCGAGTCGTCACCAACTTCCAAATGGACAGCCGCCTCGTGCTCAGCGTCGTCCTCGCCGGCCAGCCCGACCTCGGCAAGACCCTCGCGCGCGAAAACCAGGACGCCATCGCTCGGCGCATCGTCCACTACGCCTCCCTCCGACCGCTTTCCCGCGACGAAACCGCCCACTACGTCGAGCACCGCATCGGCGCAGCAGGCGCTCGCCACTGCCCCTTCGACGCCGCCGCGCTCGACGCCATCTACGAGATCGGTCGCGGCAACCTGCGCGCCACCGACAATCTCGCCCTCGAGTCCCTCGAGCTCGCCGCCGCAGCCAAGCTCAAAGTCGTCGGCGCTTCGCACGTCGCCACCGCCCGAAAGTCCCTCTGGCCCTCATGACTCGCCATCACGACCGCGCCGCCGTTGCGCCCGACCTCCTGCCCACCTCGCGTGCCGGCGCCCTCGATCCCGGTAGCGGCGGCGGCGCCGTCTGCTGGCGCATCGATCAGATCTGGGGCGACGGCGTCGGCATCCTTGGCGGCCCCCCGAAATGCGCCAAGAGTTGGTTCGGGCTCGACCTCGCCGTCAGCCTCGCATCCGCCACTCCCTTCCTCGATCGCTTCGCTGCTCTCGACCCCGGTCCCACCCTCGTCTACCTCGCCGAGGACGCTCTCCCCCAGGTCCGCGCCCGCATCGCCGGCCTCTGCCTGCACCGCGCCCTCGACCTCGACTCCCTCGATCTCCACGTCATCACCGCCCCCGCCGTCCGACTCGACCAGTCTGCCGATCAAGCTCGCCTCGCCGCCACCATCGAGCACCTGCGCCCCAAGCTCCTGCTGCTCGATCCCCTCGTGCGACTACACCGCCTCGACGAAAACAGCTCCGCTGACATCTCCGCGCTGCTCGGCTACCTCCGCGAGCTGCAGCGCCGCTTCGATGTCGCCATCGTCGTCGTGCACCACATGCGCAAGTCCATCCGCGCCCACCTTGGTCAGGCTCTTCGAGGCTCCGGCGATCTCCACGCGTGGAACGATCACGGCGCATACCTCACTCGCACCGGCCCCCGCGGCGAGCACCTTCGGCTCACCCTCGAGCATCGCTCCGCTCCTGCTCCCGATCCCATCGAGCTTCGGCTCGCCTCACGCGCCGACGGCTCCGCTACTCACTTGGAGATCGCCGACGCCCCAGACCTCGCCAGCAACGGTCGGCCTGCCGATCCCGCAGATCCATCGCTGCACGACCGCGTCCTCGGCGCCATTCGCTGCGCCGACCACCCGCTGTCCCGGGCTCAGCTGCGCAATACGCTCCGGGTCAACAACAACCGCCTCGGCCAGGTCCTCGCCGAGCTCGAGCGCTCCGGTCACGTGGGCCGCTCCGACGCCGGCATCTCGTTGACCCCCTGACTCGTCAGGCCAGGCTCCCCATTCGGGGCCCGTATCGAATATCGCCCCCACGCACCCTAGGGATCGCCCGATACGATACGCGATACGCCTTCCCATCGAGCTCGGCCGTGGGGTGGGGCGCCGCCATCACGCCGCAGGTTGCCGATACGACCATGCGACCTCGACGTCGCCTCCGAATGGCTGACCGCGCCCGACCCCACGGCGAGCACCGCGCCGACCAACACCGCCCCACCTCGCGCGCACGCTCATGCGGCGCGGCACGGCATCGGCGCCGTCAGCTCGCCATTGCCCCATCTCTCGCCGCGCGCGACCCGTGCCATCGAGAATGCAACGACCGTTGACAGTGGGCGCGAAACGCAACACCATTGCGCGGTTCCCGAGCTGAGGGAACGAGCATGACCTGGGCGAGCTTCGCCGCCGCCCGGCGATGCCGGGCTGGTGAATCAGGTTGTGCAGGGGGGGTCAGTGCTCCAGGGAGGGCAAGA
>JAZDGE010000086.1:0-4917 GCA_043807175.1 Acidobacteriota bacterium | reverse complement strand
GCATTTGCAGGTTCGAGTCCTGCCGCCCCAGCCAGATCCGCGAGGCCGCCATGCACGAGCAGCTTCCGTTGGTCGTTTTCTCCGGTCGGGCTCATCCCGATCTCACCGAGCGAATCTGCGACTACCTGCAGATCCCGTGCGGGGTGGTCCGCCTGTCCAACTTCTCGGACGGGGAGAACGCCTGCCAGATCGAGGACAACGTGCGCGGAGGGGACGTTTTCATCGTCCAGCCGACCTGCCCGCCGGTCAACGACAACCTGATGGAGCTCTTGATCCTGCTCGACGCCTGCCGGCGCTCGTCGGCGAACCGGATCACCGCGGTCATTCCATATTTCGGCTACGGACGCCAGGACCGCAAGGACCGCCCGCGGGTGCCGATCACGGCCAAGCTGGTGTGCGACCTGCTGACCTCGGCGGGGGCGATGCGAATCCTGGCGATGGACCTCCACGCGGCCCAGATCCAAGGTTTCTTCAACATCCCCGTGGACCATCTCTTCGCCGCACCGGTGCTGATCGAGGAGCTGCGGCGGCTGGAGCTGCCCGAGCTGGTCATGGTTTCGCCCGACGCCGGCGGGGTCGAGCGCGCGCGAGCCTTCGCCAAGCGCCTGGGCGCCGGCCTCGCGATCGTCGACAAGCGCCGCACCAGCCCCAATCACGCCGAGGTGATGCACGTGATCGGCGAGGTCGAGGGGAAGTCCTGCGTGATCGTCGACGACATCATCGACACCGCCGGGACCGTGGTCAAGACCGCCGAGGTGCTCCACGCCGGGGGAGCGGCCCAGGTCTTGGCCGCGGGCGTGCACCCGGTGCTTTCCGGCCCGGCGGTGCAGCGGGTGTCCGCGTCGGTGCTCACACAGGTGGTCGTGACTGACACGATTCCGCTGAGCGAACGGGTGAGGGAGTGCCCCAAGATTCGCCAGCTCTCGGTGGCGGAGCTACTTGGCGAGGCAATTCGCCGCATTCACGAGGCGAAGTCGGTCTCGTCGTTGTTCGTCTGAGCCCGGTTGTGATACCCTTCCCCGCCCTTGGGGATTGCCTCGGGGTGTCGAGAGGTGCAACCATGGAAGAGCTCGTGATCGAGGTGGAGAAGCGAACCTCCACTGGCAAGGGAAAGAACCGAAAGCTTCGGCAGCAGGGCGTGATCCCGGCGGTAGTCTATGGCGGTGGCAAGGAACCGGTACCGGTGGTGGTCGATCGCCACGCCGTGACCGAGCTGCTGCGCCAGGAGAAGGGCCGGAACACGGTCTTCCTGCTCAAGATGAAGGGCACGAAGCTCGAGCGCCACGCGATGCTGCGCGATGCGCAGATTGATCCCCTGACGCGGCAGTACATTCACCTCGACTTCATCCGGGTGATCAAGGGCCAGCGAGTCAAGGTCGAGGTCCCGGTGGTGCTCGACGGCGAGGCCCGTGGCGTCAAGGTGGGGGGTTTCCTCGACTGGGCAGGTCGCTCGGTGCATGTCGAGTGTGCTGCCGAGAGCATCCCCCAGGCCATTCACCTCGACATCTCGGAGCTCGCTCTCGGCGAGCACGTCACCGCCGCGCAGCTCGCGCTGCCTGAAGGCGCGCGGCTGCTGGACGATGTGCACAAGGTGCTGGTGACCGTGGCCGCGCACGGCGTCAAGGCAGGCGAGGAAGAGGCTGCTGCCACTGCAGCGCCGGTCGAGTCTGCCGAGCCCGAGGTGATCCGTCGCGGCAAGTCAACGCCCGAGGGGGGCGCGGCCGAGTAGCCGTCTGAAAGTGGCAGGATCTGAACGAATGAGCCAACCTCGTCACTCGCGCACTTGGGTGGGGGACGGGCGAGTGGGTTTGCTGGGTGGGGAGTTGGGGAAACTGTCAACTGTCAACTGTCAGCGCGAGGCTTCGCCTCACCGCGGTGCGGCGAAGCCTCGCTAGCTTCTGGGCATGGGCATCAGCGCGGTGGTGGGGCTGGGCAACCCAGGCGAGCGATACCGCGACACCCGCCACAACCTGGGGTATCGCGTCGTCGATCTCCTCGCCAGCCGCCTGCGAGCTCGCAACTGGCAGCACCAGTACCATTCCCTTCTCGCTCGGCGCTCCGGTGGCAGCCCGCTCTTGCTGGTGAAACCGCAGACCTTCATGAACTGCTCGGGCGATGCCCTGGCTGCCCTGTGTCGCGGGGAGGGCTTTGCCCCGGAGGAGTGCCTGGTGGTCGTGGATGACGTCGAGCTCCCCCTCGGGCAACTGCGCCTGCGGCCCGCGGGTGGGAGCGGCAGCCACAACGGCCTGCGCTCGCTGGTCGAGGCCGTCGGGGAGGGCTTTCCGCGGCTCCGGCTTGGCATTCGCGGTGAGGACCCCTGGGACGATCTCGCCGACTATGTGCTCACGCACTTCGCCGCCGATGAGCTCGCCGCCGTCGACGCGATGGTGGGGCGCGCCGCGGACTGCGCCGAAATGGTAGTGAGAGTCGGCCTTTCGCGGGCTGCAACCGCCTACAACTCGCCGCTCCCCCCGCCCGAGTAGGGGTCAGGGGTCCGGAGTCCGGGGTCCGGGGGATAGGCGCCAAGTTGAGCGCCAGGCCTACCTGGACTTCAGGCTTGCGGGAGCGCGGGTCAGGCGGGAAAGCAATGGACTAGGTCCAAGTCCAAGTCCAGGTCCAGGTCCAGGTCCAAGTCAAGAACATGCCGGACGCGAACCTTAGCGCCCATCGGACCCGGTTCCCGGTTTCCGGTCCCCTGTCTTTCGGGCGGTGGCCGAACCCCGAACCCCGAGCCCCTGCCTTCTGGGCGGGCGGGGGCCGGACCCCGGACCCCGGTCCCCTGCCTCTTGGGCGGGGACCGGGTGGGTCTGCTGGAGGCCCGGACCCCGGACCCCGGACCCCGGTCCCCTGCCTTGCCCCCTCTTGCCTTTCTCGCGCCATGCGCTAGACTTCGCACTCCGTCGTCATGACGGCAATCCTTGCTCCCAGCAGGAGCTGGGGGCCGAAGGCCAAAAGGAGGGTTTATGGCACTATACGAGCTGGGTCTGGTGCTCACGCCAGAGCTTGAGGGCGAAGAGCGCGAGGCGTTCCTCACCGAGCTGAAAACGCTGCTCGATGCCGGGGGCGCCAAGATCGTCAAGGAAGATGTCTGGGGCAAGCGGACGCTGGCCTACCAGATCGATCACAAGCGTGAGGGCTTCTATCTTTTTTGGCAGTTCGAGGCGCCCGGCACCGTGATCAAGCCGCTGGAGTACAAGCTCCGGCTGTCGGATCAGGTGATGCGTTTTCTCGCCCTGAACCTCGACAACGAACTCAGGCGGAGCAAGAAGTTCGAGCTCCTGCGAGCGAAGAAGAAGGCGTCGTCGGCGGCCGCTCGCGAGGCCGCTTGCGAGAACGCTGCGCCTGCCGGCGGGGAGGCCTGAGATGCCGAAAAAGAAGTTCTACGTCAAGCGCAAGAAGGTCTGCAAGTTCACCGCCGAGGGGATCGAGTACATCGACTACAAGGATGTGGACCTGCTCAAGCAGTACACCCCGGTCGCGGGCAAGATCCTGCCGCGCCGCGTCTCGGGAACCAACCCGATCTACCAGCGTAAGCTCACCCGGGCGATCAAGCGCGCGCGCCTGATGGCGCTGCTCCCGTTCGGGGGGGACTGAGCCCCTCGCCTTCATGGCCGCCCAACCTGACAGCGCGCAGGCGCCACGAGTGCTCCGAATGGGGCCGATCGCGGCGGGGGTGTTCTCCCTCCTGGCCTTCGCGAGCCTGCCGCTGGTGCCGCTGCTTGGCGCTTTCTTTGCCCTCCTGACGCCGCTGCCGCTGGTCCACCTGGTGGCCTCGGGCCGCACCTCGGCGCTCGGCTGGGGCTGGGTGGTGGTCGCCCTTACCGGGGCGGCGCTGACCTGGCAGGCGCCCTGGCTGGCCGCCGCGAGCCTCGGCTACCTACTCCTCGGCGCCTGGCCGGCGCTTGCCATCGAGTGGTGGCTGCGCCGGCCCTGGCGGACCGGGCGCTGGACTGCCCTGATCACCCTGGTCGCCCTGGCGGCGCTCATGCTCTCGCTGCTGGCGGCCTTCTCTCCCGAGGCGCCTGCTGCCGGGCTCGAGGCGGTGCTGGCGGGAACGACCTCCGAGGCGATGGAGATGATGCGGCAGCTCGGCACCGCTGGGGCCGGTGGCGAGGAGCTCCTGAGCCGCGCGATGCACCTTGCTGCGTACCTGCTGCCCTCGGTGGGCGCGCTGTATATCCTGATGAGCGCCTTGTGGCTGCGCCCGCGCCTGCCTCTGCTCGGCCTCGAGCGGGGCGGCGAGCCGTTCCACTCCTACAGCTCGGAGGACTGGCTTCCGGTCGGATTCGCCCTCGGCGGGATCGGCTGGGTCTATGCCGGCGGCGAGCTGAAGTGGCTGGCAACAAACCTCTTTGTGACCGTGCTCGGATTGTATTTCGTGCACGGCCTGGCTATCATCCACTTCTACCTCGGGCGCCGCTTTGGCGGGAACCGCTGGGTGCGTCTCGCGGTGGCGCTGTTTACCTTGCAGATTCCGGTGGCCGTGGTGCTCAGCGCGCTTGGGCTGGCGGACACATTCGTCGCGCTGCGTCGCGGCCATCAGTGGGATGAAGGGAGTGAAGCATGAAGGTGGTCCTCAATGAGCAGGTGGAAACTCTCGGGGAGCGCGGCACGATCTGCACCGTGAAGCCGGGCTTCGCGAGAAACTTCTTGATTCCGAAGGGCCTGGCCTATGAGGCGACGCCCACCAACCTGGCTCGCTTCCAGCAGGAGCAGAAGCGGTGGCAGCAGCAGGAGCAGCGCGAGAAGAGCCACGCGGAGACGCTGGCTGGCCAGTTTGCCGGCATCGAGCTGACCTTCCGCCGGCGCGCCGGCGAGGGCGATGCGCTCTACGGCTCGGTCACCTCCGCCGACATCGCCGAGGCGATGGGTGCGCGCGGGATCGCCGTCGATCGCCGCAAGATCGAGCTGGGCCAG
>JAZDGE010000085.1:0-2426 GCA_043807175.1 Acidobacteriota bacterium | reverse complement strand
CCGCGGCTCGCCGATGGGGCCGCATCGCCTTCGCCGCGGCGCCTTGCATCTCGCCCCGCGGCGCTCGCAACGCGACCACACCCGATTTCTCCGACAGGCTCCTAGCGGATAGGCGTCGTTACATCTTGTATTTTCCGAGCTGCTCGGGAGTGAGCGACTCGAGCCATTCCTTGAGCCGCGCCTCTTGGTCGTCGCCCTCGCGAAAATCGAACGCATGTGCGTCGCGAAAGACATCGGGGGCGACTTTGATGGGCGCGCGGCAGCGAAGCGCGAGGGCGATCGCGTCGGATGGCCGGGCGTCGACCGCGATCCGCTCGCCGCCAGCCTTGCGGAGAAGGAGCGTGGCGTGAAATGTGTTCTCGACGAGGGCGTGAACGACGACGCTCTCGAGGCCGGCGCCGAGCGCCAACACCACCTCCCGGAGGAGATCGTGGGTCATCGGCCGGGGGGTCTGCACGCCTTCCAGCTCGAGGGCGATCGCGTTGGCCTCAAATACCCCGATCCAGATGGGAAGAAAGACGTTCTCGCCTGGCTTCTTGAGGATGACGATCGGGGTGTTCGACACCGGGTCGAGAATCAGGCCACGAATCTCCACCTCGAGATGCTCGGCGCTCCTGCTCTCGGCTCCATCCATCACGCTCCTACTGTCCACCCATGGCGTGCCGCTGTCAAGCCGGCAAGCCAGCCTCGACCGGGGGCTGGCACTCGCCAAGAAGGGCGTGAGCCGTCGCGCCAGTGATGGTCAACATGGCGAGATCGCCGGCGCGGATGCCTCCCGAGCGCGGGAAGTTCACGACCCGGTTGTCGCTTCCTCTTCCCTGCCAGATCCCGACCCCACGTTTCGCCGGGCCGTCGGCAAGCACCTCGACTCGGCTCCCGATCAGGCGCCGGTTGATGTCGAGCTGGATCGCATCCTGCAACGAAAACAGGCGTTCGAGGCGGTCCCGAGCCTCGTCTGGAGGCACCCGGTCCGTATACCGCGCGGCCACTGTGCGCGGTCGCGGCGAGAAGACGAACCCGTAGAGCTGGCCGAAACGAACCTCCTCGATGAGGGTGAGCGTCTGCTCGAAGTCGGCCTCCGTCTCGCCAGGAAAGCCCACGATGACGTCGGTCGACAGGGTGACACCGGGGATCGCCTCGCGGAGGCGGCCGACGACCTCGAGGAATTCCGCACGCGTGTAGCCACGCCGCATTCGCTTGAGGATGGCCTCCGAGCCGGCCTGGAATGGAAGGTGGAGGTAGCTGCCGAGCCGGGGAAGTTGCGACATCCTCTCAATAATTTGTGCGGTGAAGAACCTGGGATGCGAGGTTACGAACTGGACCTTCCAGAGCCCGCCGATCGCCGTCACTCCGCCAAGCAGGTCGCCAAAGTCGGCGCCGGTCTCCGGACACCGGTAGGCGTTGACGGTCTGGCCCAGTAGGGTGACCTCCCGGGCCCCGGCGCGCGCGAGCGCCGCCACTTCCCGCACCACCTTGTTTAGGGGGCGGCTGGCCTCGCGCCCGCGCGTGTTGGGCACGACGCAGAAGGTGCAGCGCTGGTTGCAGCCATGGATGACCGTGACGAGCTGGCGGGCTTCCGGGCCGCGGTCGATGAGCTCGTGGTCATACTCGAACGACGCGCCGAAGCCAGTCAGGGCGGGCCGATCACCGGCTGCGACCGCATCGAGCGCGCCCCCGAGCTGGGCCATCCTGCCAGGACCGAGGATGAACGACAGCGCCGGGATGCGCGAAAGCATCCCCGCACCTTCCTGCTCGCCGACGCAGCCGCACAGGCCTACCACTCGGGGTCGCCCGCCACGCTGCCGCGCGGCTCGCAGCTCTCCCAGGCGCGAGAGCACCTTCAAAACCGCCTTCTCGCGCACCGCGCAGGTGTTCAGCAGGGCCAGGTCGGCCTCCTCGACGGCCGCCACCGGCGCCAGACCGCGAGCCTTGAGAATTCCACTCAAGTGCTTGCTGTCCAGCACGTTCATCTGGCATCCCCAGGTTTCGACAAAAAACGTCTGCAGCTTCACCCTTGCCCACTCCCGGAGCGCAGCGTAGCAGGCGGCCTTGACGGAAGAAAGCTAGGAGCCTGTCGGAGAAATGGCGCGGGCCGCGCGCAGGGGACTTGCTGGAGCGCGCTGGCTGGCGGGGCGTCAGTGGCCACTCGGCTTTGGCGGCGCAGGCGGGTGCGACGCGATGGTCGCAAGTCTCATGCGCCCTTCGGGTTGCGGCGGCGCGGGGCGATCTGCGGCGTTGCCGCGGCTCAGCCGCAGGGGCCGCATCGCCTTCGCCGCGGCGCCTTGCATCTCGCCCCGGGGCGCTCGCAACGCGACCACACCCGATTTCTCCGACAGGCTCCTAGTGGCACGGCGGCAGCATGGCTGCCGCACTCAACGGGGCGCCGGCGTCCCGCCACGTTTCGCGTCGCCCGCCAAGTTCGCGGG
>JAZDGE010000084.1:0-7412 GCA_043807175.1 Acidobacteriota bacterium | reverse complement strand
GTCCGGCTGCAGCGGCACGTCGAAGTTGATGACATGGGGGAGGTCGTGAACATCGATGCCCCGGGAGGCGATGTCGGTGGCGACCAGGACCTGAAGGCGGCCGTTCTTGAAGGCTGCGAGCGCGCCCTCGCGCTGGGCCTGGCTGCGGTTGCCGTGGATGCGATCGCAGGCGACGCCGGCCTCGTCGAGGTACTGCGCAAGGCGGTTGGCGCGGTGCTTGGTCCGGGTGAACACCAGCGCCATGCCGACCCGGTCGCGGCGAAGCACCTCGAGCAGAAGCGTCCGCTTGAGCCTTTCCGGTACTGGCAGGACCTCATGGGTGACGCCGGTGGCGGGCAGAGCCTTGCGCTCGATGCCGATTCGCAAGGGGTCGATCATTATGCTGCGGGACAGCTCGACGATCGGCGCCGGCAAGGTGGCGGAAAAGAGTAGCGTGTGGCGTTGCCTGGGCAGGGCCGAAAGGATTCGCCGCACGTCGGGGAGAAAGCCCATGTCGAGCATGCGGTCAGCCTCGTCGAGAACGAGGATTTCCACCCGATCGAGGCGGGCCAGACCGCTGCCCATGTGGTCGAGGAGGCGGCCCGGTGTGGCCACCACGACATCGATGCCCGAGCGCAGCGCGCGCGCCTGGGGTCCGGGGTTGACGCCGCCGAACACCGTCGCCGAGGAGACTGAGGTATGCCGCCCGAGCGCGCGCAGGTGCTCGTGAACCTGAGCGGCGAGCTCGCGGGTCGGGGTGAGCACGAGCGCACGGATGGCGCCATGGGGCCGGCCCATGAGCCGCTGCAGGATCGGCAGCGCGAATGCCGCCGTCTTGCCGCTGCCGGTCATGGCCGCGGCCAGCACGTCGCGCCCGGCCAGGGCGGCGGGCAGCGCCGCCTCCTGGATCGGGGTCGGCTCGGTGAAGGAGAGGTCTGAGATCCCGCGCAGCAGCGCAGGGTCCAGGTGGAGGTCGGTGAAACGCATCTGCACACTCGTATCTTCTCGCTGTCCACGCGCCTGGCGTGTCGCACAGCGTGTCAAGTTCCGGCTGGATTGGGTGAACGGGAGACGTGCCGGGGGTGCCGCCGTTCGAGCCTGTGGGGGCTCTCTTTTCGATTTCCTGACCGCGGCATCCGACCACCCTGGGGCCATCGGTATCGAAGCAGGCGAGACACCATCTCACACTTTTCACGATTTGGCAAGCTGATGAGGCTCCACCTCGAATCAACGAGGCGCTGCCCCTGGTCGGGCGACACTGCAAGCTCATGAGCCGCTCCAAGTCAGCGGGTGGAGCCTCAGGCGACAGGCGACAGGCGACAGGCGACAGGCGACAGTTTCCCCCGCCCCGCATCCAGCATGCCCGCCCGTCCGGCTCCCAACCAAATGCCCGAGCGAACAACTTGCTCTGCCGGTGAGGGTTCTCATCGGGCAAGCGCTCTTGGCCGGGGCGGGGAGCGTGTTGGCGGGATCAGCGGCGGGCCGCACTCGTGGTAGTGTCTGCCGTAGGCGCCCCTGGGGCACCAGGGAGGAAACGATGGCGACTGGTGAGCACTCGCGAACCTACGCGGTGGTCTTCATGGTGGTGGCGATCCTCGCCGCGGGCTATGTCTGCTACCGCGTGCTAGCGCCATTTCTTGCCGCGATTGCCTGGGCGGCGGTCCTCGCGGTCGCCTTTCGCGCCCCCTGGGGGGCGCTCGAGCGCCGCCTGCCGCGTCGCCGCAACCTCGCCGCCGCCCTCCTCACGCTCGCCATCGCGCTCGTGGTCCTGCTGCCTGCTAGCGTGCTGATCGGCGTGCTGGCGAGCCAGGCGGTGGACGTCGCCACCAGGGTGGCGGCAAGGCTCAGCGCAGCCCAGGTGCGGTCGTTCTCCGACGTCGTCGAGCTGCCTGTCGTCGCGAGCTTTCTCGACGGCGTCAAGGACCGCGCCGGCATCTCGCCCGAGGACTTTCAAAAAATGGCGGCCGGGTTCATCGCCCGCGCGTCGGGGGCGGCGGCCGGATTTTCCGCCCGCCTCGTCCTCGGCTTGTTCGACGCCCTGCTCACTTTTGTGATGGCGATCTTCCTGCTGTTCTTTTTCTTCCGCGACGGCGCCGCGATGGCGGCGGCGGTTCTGGAGCTGCTGCCGACCGGCGAAGGGGGGCGCGAGGCCTTCGGCCGCTCGCTCGGGGCGATGCTGCAGGCGATCTTCCGCGGCTCGCTGCTTTGCGCCGTCGCCCAGGGGGTGGCGGGTGCGATCGGCTGGTGGATCGCCGGCCTGCCCTCGCCGGTGCTGGCGGGGGCGGCGACGGCAGTGCTCTCGCTGCTGCCGGTGGGCGGCACCGCGCTCGCCTGGCTGCCTGGCAGCGTCTACCTGTGGTCCACCGCCCACCGCGGCTCGGCGATCTTCCTCTTCATCTGGGGGCTAGTCGTGACCTCATTTCTCGCCGACAATGTGTTGCGACCTCTTCTCATTCGCGGGACTGATGAGCTCTCAACCCCGGTCGTCTTCCTCGGCGTGTTCGGCGGCCTCGCCGCGTTCGGCCTGCTGGGCATCTTCATCGGGCCGGTGGCGCTTGCCCTCGGCGTCACGCTTGTCGGGGTGATGCGCGCACAGTCCGGCGGCCGCGACACGCTGAGTCAGTCGCCTGGCTAATGCAGGAAAGCGGCGAGAGGATCGCGTCCGAGCACGCCGTAGAAGACCACCGTGCCGATGATTCCGTGGGCGATGCCGAGCACCCAGAGATTGGGCCAGCGCGCATAGATCCAGGCCCAAAGCAGCGCCACGGGAAGGGTGAGCGCCATTACCGGCAGGTCGGGCGCGTGCGAGAGCGAGAACAGCACCGCCGCCAGCAGCAGCGCCACGCTGCCCGGGAGAAAGCGGCGCAGGTTACTGGCCAGCATGGCGTTGAGCAGGAACTGCTGGGCGATTCCCCAGGCCGGATAGATGAGCAGGATGATCCAGAAGCCGCGAGGCGGCGGGAAATGGCCGGCGGTGAAGGCGTAGCCCACGAGCGCGACGAGCGCCGGGAGGGTGGCGGTGGCGGTGACCCGAAGCGCGGGCATGGCGGTATCGGTGCGCAGTCCCCAGTCACGCAGCAAGACGGGGGTGGCGCGCAGCCGCGCGCCGAGGTAGGCGCCCCAGACCAGGAGCGCCACCAGGACGAAGGCGGTCTTCGCCGGCGCCACGGTCTCGAAGAACACGTTGGCGGCCCCGCACGCCACCACCAGGGCCAGCTCGATTGCGCCGCGCCTGCGGTCTGCTTCCACGAGCGGGATCATAGCGTGGCGCCGGGATCGTTGACTGCGGGCGCTCACACGATAACGATCGACGCCAACAGAGCAAGTTTCTCGGCCGGCGTTCGGGTGGGGGACGGGTGGGTGGGTTTTCTGGGTGGGGTGCGGGGGAAACTGTCAACTGTCGACTGTCAACTCTGGGCGCCTTTCCGGGCGTATACTGCCAGTTAAACGGCGGCCGTGGCTGCGTCGGGGGGAGATGGCCAGGATGTTCATACCGCTTTACATCCTCATTCCGCTTGCGGTCCTGGCCGCGATCGCGCTGCTCGAGCGGATCCTGCTTCCGGGCGTGCGGGTGGTGCTGCGCCGCCAACTGCGCCGCCTGGCCGAGGAGCTCAACGCGAGGATGAGGCTGCGGCTGCAGCCATTCAAGCTCACCCGCAAGCGGGACGTCGAGGCGATGGTGGTGCACGACCCGGAGGTCGCGCGGGCGGCCAAGCTGTACCGCGAGGAGCGCGGCCTCTCGTGGGACGAGGTGATGGACCTGGTGCGGGCCTATGCCCGCGAGATCGTGCCCACCTTCAACGTGCTCCTCTACTACCGGCTCTCGCACTGGCTGGCGCGGCGAATCGTCAACGCCGTCTACCGCGTGCGGGTGGGGTTCCTGGACAAGCGGGCGATCGCCGGCATCAGCCCCGATGTGGCGGCGGTGTTCGTGATGAATCACCGCTCCAACTTCGACTACGTCCTGGTCAGCTTCCTGGTTTCCCGCCACGCGGCGCTCTCGTACGCGGTGGGGGAGTGGGCGCGGGTGTGGCCGCTTGACACCCTGATCCGGCGGCTGGGCGCCTACTTCGTGCGCCGCGGGACGCCCGATCCGCTCTACCGCAAGGTGCTGGAGCGCTACGTTCAGCTCTCGATCGAGAGCGGCGTCACCCAGGGTATCTTCCCCGAGGGCGGCCTGACGCGGGACGGACGCCTGCGCCAGCCCAAGGCGGGGCTTCTCCATTACGTGCTCAAGCGTTTCGATCCCCAGGGGCCGCGCGACCTCGTCTTCATCCCGGTTGGCATCAACTACGACCGCGTTTTCGAGGACCGCTCGCATGTCCTGGAGTCGACCGGCAAGGCGGCGCCGGTGTCGGTCGGGCGGACGATCCGGGTGACGCTCGGCTGGCTGGCCAAGCAAGGGTGGCTGCTGGCGCGCCGGCGGCTGCGCCGCTTCGGCTATGCAACCGTCAACTTCGGCCTGCCGATCTCGACTCGCGCTCACCTCAAGGAGCTCGGGAAGGACTTGCGGACGCTCTCGCCGGAGGAGTACCGGGCCGAGGTCTCGCAGTTGGCAGAGCGCGTGATGGCCGCAATCGCCCGCGCTGTACCGGTAGCGCCGGTGCCGCTGGTGGCGAGCGCGGTGCTTGCCGCGGATAGTGCCCAGCCGGATGAGGCCGAGGTCCGCGCCCGTTTCGAGGCGCTGCTCGCGGCCCTGCCGGCCGCGTCAACCTCACTCGCTCGCACCGACCCCGCCGAGCTCTTCGAGTCCGGCGTCGAGATGCTGGCGCTGCGGCATGTGCTCGTGCGCGAGGAGGGCAGGCTGCGCATCAACCCGGAGGACCGGGCGCTGCTGGAGTTCTACGCCAACTCGATCGCCCACCTGATGCCTGGCGCGATGCCCGCGGTGGAGGTGCAGCCGCGTCCTGGGAGCGAGTCAGGATCGGCGGCCTGATAGAAGCGTGGTTCGTGGTCCGTGGTCCGTTCCGCCCGCCCACCCAAGAGGCAGAAGATCGTGGTTCGTGGTCAGTGGTCCGTTTCCCCCGCCCACCAACCGAGTCAGTGGAGCCGGTACCATTGGGGGATGGAGCAGGGGGCCGGCGACCCCGGCCCGCCGACCTATGACCTGTGCGAGCTCGGTGAAGGGCTCGCCATCTACGAGCGCCTCGACCGCCTGGCGGATGAGTTTCTCGAGATCGCCGAACGGAAGGTCGGCGCCGCGTTCGTCAAGGTGCCTGCCTTCGCCGCGGCCGCCGGCAGGGAAGGAGGGCGGGAGGAGGAGTACTACCGGGCGACGACGCGCGAGCGCTACCTCGCCGAGCTGCTCGCGTGCGTCGTGATGGGGCGGCAGTTCTGGCCGGCGTTCGTGGCGCGCCGCGATACCGTGCTGATCCTCCCCGACTGCCTGCGCGCCCGCCAGCAGGGCTGCAAGCGGAAGCGCACGCGCTACGGCTGGCGCTGCATCGCTTGCGACCCCGACTGCCTCGTCGGCAAGATCACCAAGGTGGGCGCGAGGCATGGCGCCGACGCCTACTTCGCCGATTTGGGCCACGCCCGCCAGTTCAAGGCGATGAGGCGAGAGAAGTACCGTGACCTCTCGGTGGTGGGTGTGGCTTGCATCTGGATGCTCGCCGCCGGCATGCGCGCCGCCGAGGAGGCACGGGTGCCGTCTCAGGGCGTACTCCTCAACTTCTGCGGCTGCGAGCACTGGAGCGAGCGGGAGATCGTGACCGACGCGGTCGTCGCGCGGGTCGAGCAGCTCCTCGCGGCCAAGGCGCGTGAACGTCGGGCGAGCGGTTACGGACCTGACGATGCCGCGAACGGATTGGTCACGGTGACGCCCGCGTAGGTGGCGCCGGCGGCGAGATCCTCGGAGCAGAGAACGCCACATCCCGCCAGCCGCGCCGCCTCCACGATCGCCGCGTCCCACAGCGAGAGCTTGTACCGCTGCGCCAGATCGACTGCAGCCATGCTGATTGCTCTTTCAAAGAGAAACGAACCACTCTCGTTTCTGAAACTGATGAACGACGAGCATCTTTTGGGCGTGCTCCGCAAGGACAACCCCCGGACTCGACGGCCGTGCGTTGCTTGCCGAGTCCGGGAGCTGCACGAGCACGTCGAAGCGTTTCTCGCCCGTTGACGCGGCTGGGGCCACCAGGCTATCGAGCGCGGGCGAGACGGCGGCGCAGGACCCGAGCCTCTTCGGGTACCGGCAACTCGATGCGGGAGGGGGTCTCGGGCCCGAAGAGGATCTGCGGGTGCGCCACGATGCCCGCGTCCGGCAGGTTGAGATCGAGGCCGGTGTTGGGATTGACCTCGAAGCGCGGGAAGTTGGCGCCGGAGACGTCGATGCGAATGCGGTGCCCGGCGTTGAACACATAGGCGGTGGACCACAGGTCGACGGCCAGCTCCACCGGCTCACCCGGCGCAAGGAAGCACTCCTGGTCGTCGCCGCAGCGCATCCGGGCCCGCTGGATCCCGTCGGCGATCAGCATCGACCGGCCGTCCGGGTAGACGTCGGTGAGGCGCACGGCGAGGTCGAGGTCCAGCGTGTCGGGCACGATCCAAAGGTGTGCGACGAGCCGTCCCATCACCGTAAGCGGCGAGCTCAGCACCGCCGAGGTGTAGACCAGGACATCGTCGCGGGCCTCGATCGGGCGCTGGTCGTGAGGTCCTGAGCCGGGCGTGCCGTCGTCCTGGTAGTCCTTGAGCAGCTCCCGCCCGCCCCAGGTCGGCGCCGGGTCGCGGGGGTCGCTGGTGAGCGTTTCCTCGCCGGGCGCCGGCACACCGCCGGAAAGCTGATGGCCGCTTGCCAGGTAGAAGGGGATGAGCGCGGCGGCAGGCGGCCAGTTGTCGAGCTCGACCCACATGTTGCCGGGTGCGTGGGCCTCGTTGATCGCCCCCATCAGGTAGACCTTGACCGGCGCCCAGCGTTCGACCCCCGGCCGCTCGCCCTTGAGGTGGTGGTCGAACCAGTCGCGAAAGATGGTGAGGAAATCATTGATCATGAACGCGTTGTCGGGGAAGGTGACGGCGCCGGCGACATTGAGCCCGGTGTTGTAGTGCGTCCACGGCCCGATGATCAGCTTCTGGCGGCCAAGCGCGCCCGCGCCGCCATGATGCTGAGCCGCAACGAAGGCGTCGATGGTGCCCTGCTGGAAGATGTCGAACCAGCCGCCGATGTGGAGTGCCGGAACATTCACGGTCGAAATTAGCGGGAGGACCGCCCACTGCTCCCACCACGAGCTCCACAGGCGGCGCTGCTTGAGCTCCTCGAAGAGCGCGTCGGCGCCTTGCGCGTGCAGCCAGTTGTGGGCCAGGCCGTAGCGGAGAGCGCCCCCCTGGTAAACCGCGTGGTGGTAGAAGTCGGGCGTGCCGACGATCGGCAGTTGGCACTTGAGCGCCGATGGAGCGCCGGGGGCCATCGAGTACTGCGTCATCCCGAGCGCCGA
>JAZDGE010000083.1:0-2596 GCA_043807175.1 Acidobacteriota bacterium | reverse complement strand
CGGCCGCTCCCCGACCGGCAGTGAAAGCCGCTCCCGCGGCGGGTGGCGAAGCCGCGCCCTCGTCCCGGGCAGTGTGGTACCTGGCCGCGGCGGGGGTCGCGGCGCTGGTGGTCGTCGTGCTGGTAGCCAGGAGCGGGTCTGGCTCTGGCTCCAGGGAGTCAGGGGCGAACAGCGCCAGGCGCGAGACCAAGGCAGTCGAGCCGGTGGCAACCAAGCCCGAGAAGAGCGCTGCCTCCTCGGCGGAGATCCGGTGGGTGCAGCTTCCCGGCGGCAGCTTCGAGATGGGCTCGAACCGCGGTGGAGACGACGAGAAGCCGCGCCACCGGGTGACGCTGTCGGGCTTCGAGATGGCCAAGAGCGAGACCACGGTTGCGCAGTACGCGGCCTGCGTGGACGCCGGGAAGTGCACGGCGCCCGACCAGGAGGGTTCCTGCAACTGGGGCAAGAGCGACCGGGGCGAGCACCCGGTGAACTGCGTGGACTGGGAGCAGGCGAAGGCGTTCTGCGAGTGGGCCGGGGCCAGGCTGCCGACCGAGGCGGAGTGGGAGTACGCGGCCAGGAGCGGAGGCAAGGACCAGGAGTACCCGTGGGGCGACCAGGCGCCGAGCTGCGACCGGGCGGTGATGAACGAAGGCGGGCTGGGCTGCGGCAAGGAGACCACGTGGCCGGTTTGCTCGAAGCCGTCGGGCAACACGGAGCAGGGCGCCTGCGACCTGGCGGGGAACGTGTGGGAATGGGTCGCGGACTGGTATGACGATGGCTACTACCGCAAGTCTTCCAAGAAGGACCCGAAGGGTCCCGCCGGCGGCTCTTCGCGCGTCGACCGGGGCGGAGGCTGGAGCGATGGCGATGCCGGCTACCTGCGGGCCTCCAATCGCGGCCGGGTCGGGCCCGGGGGCCGGCTCGTCGACCTCGGCTTTCGTTGCGCCCGTCCCCGCTGACATTGTCTTTTGACCCTTGATTCTTGGGGGTCTGGGGGCGAAGCCCCCAGCGGCGCGATCTGTCGACAAACTGACAAAAGTGTCGTTTTGAATAACACTCGGCCAACGATCGGCGACAGATCTGGTCAGTCTGTTGATAAACCAGTGTCGTCAAGGTGACAGATGACACTCGATTATCGTGAATAATCAAGCGATTCCGATTTGTCAGGCTCTGCTCGATCGGGTTTTGTCAGTCTCTCGACCAGATCTGGCGACAAGACGACAGGATCGTGTCAACGTGTCGACAAACATGGTGCTCTCCCTCCGCGACGCGGCCCGTCTGCTCGGCAAGAGCGAGCGCCAGGTTCGCTACCTGATCCGCCAGGGCGCGATCGAGGCTCGCAAGGATGGCGGCCGGTGGCTGATCGACCGGGAGGCCCTGCCGCTGTCGGCCGGCCAGGTCGCTCGCGGGCTCGAGCGACAGGCCAGCCTCCCAGCAGGCGATCGAGACCTCGCTGGGCGCTGCCGGTCAGGCGGCCGAAAAGCGGCGCTACTCGGTCGGCGATCTCCGGGCCTTCCAGAGCGGCGCCGCCCTGCTCGCGCTGCTCCGCGAAGCCGGTCCCGGCGGCGAACGCCCGGGCCGGCGGCTCGCCGAGGCGCTGGCGCTGATCGCCTGCGGCTGCCACAGCTTTCACCGGCGGGACAAGGCGCTCTACCTGCAACGCGCGCGCGAGCAGGTGTGCTACGCGCTGGCCGACCTGCTCCTGGCCGGCGATGCCGCCCTGGGCGCGGTCGCGACCCGGGTCGAGGCCGAGATGCTGCCCGCGCTCGGAGGCACCATCCGGGCGGCGGAGCGACGACGATAGTGGACGAGGCCCCGCTCTTCACCAGGCTCTACAGCCTCACGGCCTGGCTCACCGAGCGCACCCAGAAGTTCCCGAAGAGCCAGCGGTTCGGGCTGGCGGCGCGGATCGACGACAGCGCCTATACCGCCCTCGAAGGCGTGACCCTGGCCCTCCGCGGCTTCGACCGAGTCGACAACCTCGACCGCGCCGACGCGGCGCTGGCGGTCCTGCGGGTCTACCTGCGCCTGGCGACCGACGCCCGCCTCTTGCAGAAGAAGCAGCTGCTTTTCGCCATCGCCGGCGTCGACGAGGTCGGCCGCATGATCGGCGGCTGGAAGAAGCGGCTATGATGTTTGCGCGGGGCCGGAAAGCGCCGGCGGCTCTTCGCGCGTCAACCGGGGCGGAAGCTGGAACAATGACGATGCCGACACCCTGCGGGCCTCCAATCGCAACAGGAACAGGCCCGAGAACCGGAACGACAACCTCGGCTTTCGTTGCGCCCGTCCCCTTCTTTGAACCCACCGGCGAGCTCGAATGCCGGGGCCAGGCTGGTCTCGCCCCGCGCCCGCGCTCGACGCTGGGCAGGTCCCGCGCGCCGGGATGTTTCCCGGCAACCTCGCCCGGCCGTTCTGGTAGGCCCGCGGGCCGAACGTCCGGCCGGGCATTTCTCTTCCTCGCGGCAGCCGCGCGGCGGCGATGAGGACCTGGCGCAACCTCTTCGCCCGGGTCGCCGACCCCGAGAACCTGCTCGCGGCCTGGCACGAGGCCCGGCGGGGGAAGGGCGAAGTCCAGCGAACAGCTCGGCGAGTCACTCGGCGCCGGTAGGGAGAT
>JAZDGE010000082.1:0-3962 GCA_043807175.1 Acidobacteriota bacterium | reverse complement strand
TGCCGCGAGCGGCGAGGCGACAGCGACTGCCGCGCCGCCGGTGGTGACCAGGGTCGACCCGGCCGAGCTCGAGGCCGGCCGGCCGGTGACGCTGACCGTGACCGGCGAGAGCTTTGCCGAGGGGGTCGTGGTCAGAATCCTCGCCAACCGGAACGCCGGCAACTCGATGAAGCCGGTCTACGAGATGCGGGTGTTCCAGCCGGAACGCCTGTCGGAGACCGTTCTGGTACTCGACATCGATCGCGGCTTTTCTCCCAACCCGCGGCTGCGCTCGCTGGTCGTGGCCAATCCCGACGGCGCCGAGAGCGCCCCCTTGTTCCTCAACGTGATTCGGAGGATGCCATGAAGGCTCGTTTTCTCGTCTCGATCCCGGCGCTGCTCGCCGTCGCCGCGCTGGCTGGGCAGCCGCAAATGACGACGGTGAAGACGCTGAAGATCTCGCCGGAGATCCTGCAGCGCGCCGTGAAGCCGCCGACCGAGGCGACGCGCCAGGCCGCGAGTGCGGCCCGCGACATGAACGGATGGGGCCCCGGCGCCGGCATCCAGCTTGGCGACGTGGTGCAGGTGAGCCAGCTCGACCGGTTCGGCCTCGAGATGCGCGACCTGTGCCGTCTGAGCCTCGAGGTGTACCGGGACGCCAACGCCGACTCGGGGATCTTCTACTACCGCCCAACTCGCTATGCCCTGCGCTTCGATCCCGAGGAAGGCTACTTCCTCACAGTCGACTACAAGGGCGCCGGCGAGAGCGGCAAGAACGTGCTGATCCAGGCCCGCCTCACCTCGGGAGCGGGGCCGGTTGATCTCGAGGTGCTGCGGGCGCTGCTCAGGCGCTACGCGGCTGGCCGGGACCCGATCCTGCTCCGCCTGCCGGCCACCTACGAGGCGCGCTTCGACCTCACCAGCTTTGGCGTCGACGCGGTCACCGTGAGCGGCATCGACACCGACACCGGCGAGGTGGTGATCAGCTTTGCCACCGGGGTTGAGACCAAGGAGCTGCTGACGAGCGCGCTCGGCAATGTCAACGGGTTGGTCGGACAGGTGACGCTGAGGCCGGCGGCGGTCTCCGAGCAGCAGACGTTTCGCTCCGCGATCGACATCTCGGCCGAGATCAAGATGGCCGACGTCGCGAGCGGCCCGCGGATGCTCTGGCGCGCGCGCACCGCCACCGCAGGCTCGGTGGCCAATCCCTGGCCCTTCCCGCTTACCCTGCACAGCCTCTGCTACCTGCTGCGGGAGCCGACCGGTGCGCTGCGGCTGCGCGGTTTCTCGCTCGGCGAAACGCTGCTGGCGCCCGGTGACACCGCGCGCATTGATGCCGCCAAGCTGAACAGCGAGATCGACTCGCCGGCGGCGGTCGCCGCGTTCTACGACGCCAGCCTGGTGCGCGAGGACGAGGCGGTGCGCCGCACCGTCGAGGAGCTGACGGGCGGGGTGGGCGCCCTTCCCGTGCACGAGCTCTGGGTGGAGGTGGTCAAGCCGCAGGAGCTGTTCCAACAGTACAGCGTCTACAAGGTGGCGGTGGAGGTGCGCTCGCTCTACTTCGATCCCCAGGCGCGCGCCGCGGTGAATAACACCTATGAGCTCGACGAGAGCACGGCGAAGGTGCAGTGCGCCCCGCTCTACTTCCGTGGCACGCCGGGCGCCGACTTCTACCAGTACAAGCTCGGCATTGTGACGCTCGACGGCGCGGTCCACGCCGACGCGCGCTGGCGCGGTCCCAACCCGACGCTCATCAACCGCATCTTCATCGGCGCCGCGATGGTCGAGGAGGTCCTGGGCCGGTGACCGCGGCTGGTGCTGTTCCATCCTGCCAGTTTCGTCGGCCACGCGGAGTGCAACCGTGGATCGTGGATCGTGGTTCGTGGTTCGACTCCCGCACCCCCCCGACATGCTCGGCCAGGCGGGCAGGGGTCGAACGACCCCCAAGCCGCGAACCACGAACCCCATCCCCGGGAGGGCGGGCCCGAGCCCCGAGCCCCGAGCCCCGAGCCTCTTCTCCACACGGCAGATTCGTCACTCTTGCAGCCCTCTCCCTGCTCGCTGCGACCGCCGCGGCGGCCTGGCCGACGCTCGCCGGCGGCCGGCGGACGCCGGCGGGCGCCTGCTACCCCGACCACCAGCAGGCCGGGCTGTGGTGGCTGGCGCCGGCGTCACCGATGCTGCGGCAGGACGGCGGGCGGCCCGCGGTGAGCTTCACCCAGTATCGCTACACCGGCAGCCGCGCCACCGGCGACCAGGGGACCTTCTGGGGCAAGGGCGTGCTGCAGTTTGCGCTGCGCTTCCCGGAGAATGCGCCACGGCTGGCGCAGGCGCGCTCGTTTCTCGGGCCGCGCGTGCGGGTCGAGGCGATCGTGCCCACCGAGGTGCTGGCCGAGGTGGCGTTCGCCGGCGCCGAGGAGGGAAGCGGAGGTGGGGTCCTCGGCAGTACCCGCGGGGATCTCGCGGCGCCAAGTGGCGAGGGCGCGGGCAGGCTGTGGGACGAGCGCAGCTTCTCGCTTGCGCTCTCGCCCGCCTCCTCCCGGCTGCTCGCCGACGCCTTCGCGCGCGGCGCGGTGGCGCTGTCGGTCAACGTGGTCGCCTCGGCGCCGGCCTTCCGGATGCCGCCACCCAAGGGTGAGAGCCCAGGAATGCCGGAGGCGACGGCGCTCACGGTCGACGCGGTGCCGGTGGGTCTCGACGTCGCAAGATACCCGGAGCTCGTGCGCCATCTCGATCTCGACGCCACGATGGCGGCCGGCTACATGTTCCTGGAGGTTGCCTGCAACGACTTCGCCGAGGGTATGGCGTTCGCCGATCTCGGCGTGGTGGTGGTGGCGCTCACCGGAATCGCGGTCAACGGCGACCGGATCACGAGGGAGCTGCGTTACGACGCCGCGGCGCCGCCGCTCCAGGTGGTCAAGTTCGATCGTGCGGTGAGGCTGGACCGCGCGTACGAGGTCAAGATCCATCGGATTTACTCAAGCGGGCGCAGCGAGGAGGACGGCCCGCGCCAGGTCGAGGTGTGGAGCGGTCTTCTGGACGTCTCCAAAGGCCCCCCGAGCGAGGGGTCGCAACTCGACCCCCGACTGCTCTACTGAGGAGAGTGCCGAGATGAAAAAGCAGATCATCGTCCTTTGCCTTTCCGTGGCGGTACTGGGAATGGCCAGGCCTGGGCAGGCGCTGGTGCGCTACGACACGGGCCGGATGACGGTTGCCGGGGTGGAGCTGTTTCAGGACGCCACCGATGCCAGGCGTTACTACTACCTGCCGCCTGCGCCGGGCCTGGCTGCCTGGCCCGATGGCGCGCCGCAACTGCTGTGCCTCAAGTTCGTGGACCCGCAGGGCAGCGCCTCGGGCGGCCTGCTGCACTTTCTCGCCACCCTCGAGCTGCCTGCCGATCGCGTCGCCGAGGTGGAGAAGGAGCTCAAGGCCAAGGTCCCGGGCGCCACGCTCGCCGGCGCGCTGGCGCTCTTCGAGGGCAAGGCGCAGGGCCAGGGGGAGACCGCCAGCTTCCAGGTCGTCTCCGCGGTGCTGTCGAGCACGGGTGAGGGCGGTTTCACCCGCACCCTGATTACCTCCGGGCACGCCCCGCTCACGCCGGGCTCGCGAGCGGCGGTGGCGGCGACGCTCGATCCCAAGGGCGCAACGCTGCTGTGGGACTCGCTGAACGGTGCGACCTCGGACGTCTCGGTCGCCATCTCCGCCGAGTACGAGGCCATGGTGCGCGGCTACAACGCCACGGTGACCGCGGAGGTCAACACCGTGTACGAGCACTTCTCCGCCTTCCTCAACAAGCAGCAGGGCTACACCAAGCGCGAGCTGCGCCAGATCGTCGACAAGCTCGCCCACGACAGCGTGCTCAAGGTCGAGGTTTTCGACCGCTCGAAGGCGCTCGGGATCGACGCCGCCGCAATGGAGGGCGTGCTCCAACTCGTGACCGATAAGCTGGTGTCGCTGATGTTCGACGCCCAGGTGGGCCTGGC
>JAZDGE010000081.1:0-4015 GCA_043807175.1 Acidobacteriota bacterium | reverse complement strand
CTGTCCTCCTTGCCGGAAGGCCGGGCGCGACCGGCAGCTTACTCGTCGGTGGCGCCGGTGTCGGCGGATGAGTCGTACGAGGTGTCAGCCGCGGTGTCGCATGACGAGTCGGCGGTGGCGACGGCGCTGCCCGTGTCAGTGCTGGCCGCGCTGGCGTCATCACCACCCACTGGTGTGTCGTGGGTCGTCTCGGAGGAAGGGTCCCACACCGCGCCGGGCGCATCGTGCTGCCCCTCGCGGCCGTACTGATCGGCCCATTCCTGGTGCGACTCGGCAGATTTCTCGTACGACTCGGCCTGGTCGAGGTTCCCGCGCTCGGCGTACCACTCGGCGTTCTCGTGAGCCTCCTTGGCTTGCTGCTCCTGCCAGACCGCCTGGTCCTCCTTGGCGTACTCGGCTCGCGCCTGGCCGGTGTGATCGTCGCCGCCAGCCTTGAAGTCCGACCACCCCTGGGCGTCCCCGGCCTCGCGCGCGGCTTCACGGGCGCCCTCGTAGTCGCCTGCCTCCGCCGCCTTTGCCTCCTCCTGCTCCCAGCGGTCGGCACGCTCGTGGTAGTCAGCGGCGGTATCCAGCTCCGCCGACTCCCGCCCATGGAGCATCGAGCTGTCGCTCGCCTCCCAGGCCTCGTTCTCGGCGATCTCTCGCTCCTTCGAGGCAGCCTCGTAGTCGCCGGCGGCGATGTCGGTGTCGGCCCGCTCCTGCGCTTCGCGGGCAGCATCGCCGTGGGCGGCAGCCTCGGCTGCCTCGCGCTCCACTTCGCTCGGCTCGGCCGCTGCCGCAGTGCCTTCCGCCGGCTCCTCCGCCACCGGCTCGGCAGCAGGTGACGGCGCGCTGTAGTCTGGCGCCCCCTCCTCGAAAGCGGCCACGGGCGCGAAGTCTTGCGACTCCATCGCAACGTCTGATGAGCCCGCTGCTGACAGCTCGGCCTCCGAGGGCATGGCGTCAGCCACGTCCACGGCTTCTTCTTCACCTTCAAGCTCGGTGTCCGAGGTGGTGGTCACGACCACGAAGGTATCGACCTCAACCATCTGCGCCTCGGTCACCGCGGCACCATCGGGGTCGAGGATTGCCTCGATGACCTCCGCGATCGTCGGTTCCTCTCCGAGCGCCTCGGCTACCTCCTCGGGCTTGCCTTCGACGTGAGTCGTGACCACCTGAACCACCGTGGTTTGCGTTTCCTCGCCGCTCGTCTGCGACACGACGACGACCTCGCTCGTTGTTGTCTCCTCGACCGCCATGGCTCGCTCTCCTTCCTACCGACTCAGCTCCAATTATTCCCGCTTCGCTGTCGTCCAGATGCAGCATTCCGACTTCTCTCGAACCACGAACCACGAACCACGGGTTTACTCCCCCTCCGCCTGCCCCTCGTCCGCCAGTTGCCTCGCCGAAAGCGGCGCGGGCTTCGGCGCCGCTGCCGGCTGCCGGCGTAGCGTGACGAGCCGCCGGCAGTCGGGGCCGGGGCAGCGCACATTGACGACCTCCTTGCCGGCGAGCACCGCGCGCGGAATGCGCATCGGCGCTTTGCAGGTCGGACAGGCAAGGCGCAGGTCGTCGGGAGCGGGCGCCGGTACCGGCGCTGGCGCGGGTGTGGACGTTGGGGGGCGTCCGGGTACCTGAGCCTGTGCGCTCGTTGGCGGCGCCTGACTGGGCATTCCGCTGGAGGGGCGAACACCTGCCGCGAGCTCGGAACCCCGCGCCAGGGGTTCAATTACCGAGCGGTAATGCTTGAGCTCCTGACTGTTGGCGTACTGGGCGAGGAGCTTGAGGCGGCGCGTTATATACGGAGTGGCCGAGGACGCCACCTCCGAGAGCCTCGTCATCTGGTCGTCGCCGTCGTCCATCTGCTCGAGCCAGGCCTGAATGTTGATCTGCCGAAATACCACCGCCGATTTCAGGCACCACGAGAGCAGCACCCGGCGTGCCACGTCCTCGTCGCCGAGCGCCAGCATCCCGGCGCGATCGGCGGTGATCTCGGCCTGGCGCGCCCAGGCGAGCAATGGGAGCTCGAGCGCGCCCTCGACCAGCGCCGCCGGGTTGAGCTTCTCCAGCAGCCCACCGCCCAGCCCCTTGCGCGGCCCCTGCTCGCCAAGCAGGAAACGGATCACGGTCTTCCACAGGGCATGGCCGGCGCGGCAATGCCCCATCTCGCGCGCGAGCAGGAAGAGCAGGTCGGGCCCCTGAAAGTTGGAGAGCAGCGCCGTGCCCACAACAACAAAAGAGTTCGTGTCGCTGCCATAGGTGGCCGCCTCCCACATGCGGTCGCCGGAGAGGTAAACGTCCGGCATCGTGGGCATGCCGAGAACGCGAGCGGCGTGCACCGACAAGCGCCACACGCCCGGTACCTGCTTCTCACCCAACCGGACCGCGTTGAAGGTGCTCTCGATCCAGCGCCGGCCAACCTTGTCCGAGATCGCCCGCGCCGCCGAGTTGATCGGCCCGATAGAGCGCAGCCGCGCCATCGCCGAGCCGTCCTGCCCCCACACGAACGCCGCCGGATCGACTGCATAGCCGGGCGCCAGCGGCCGCAACCAGTGGCACTCCGGGCAGACCAGCATATCGACTGGCAAGCGAACGCCATTTCCACCACAGGCGCCACACCCCGGCGGCGGCGCTGGAGCGCCGATCACGGGCGCATAGCCCGGCGCCGGCGATGGCGGCGCCGGCGGCGGACCGGGCGCGGGCGGATAGACGGCCGCGGGCGGGAACCGAGGCGCCGCTGCTGCGCCCGCCACCAGCCGGGCGCCGCAGTGCATGCAGACCTGGCTGCCTGCCGCGAAGCCCCCGTGCCCGTTCGGACACACCATTCCGACCGCTCCCTGCTCCGCCATTACGACCACCCCTTCCCGTTGCCCGCCGTAATTCGCCTGCCGATCAGCGCCTCACCAGCGACGACATGATCTCGAGGCTGCGCTGCACATGCTGATGACGCAGGGCCGCGGCGATGATCGACACCTCCTTGAGCGCCTCGCCCTCGCGGTACTGCACCCACAACGTCTTGTTCACCAGCATCTCGCCGGCCTTGTAGGCCACCACCGCGTTCCAGGGGACGTTGAACACCAGCTCGCCGTCCTTGCCCCGGTGCCGGAGGAAGAACACCGAGTGGCGCCGCAGGCCGCACAGTCGCTGGTTGGTGAGCACCACCTCGACCACGTTCTGCCAGGCCTTGCGGAACACGCCGGGGCGGCCGCCGAACTGGATGCTGATCCCCATCGGCCCATAGCGATAGAGCGTCTGTTCTTGGGCCGGCGCGGGCTCACCCGTCAGGGCTACACCACACGCGATGCAGAAGCGGTCCTGCTCCCCCACCTCACGGCCACAGGCCGGGCATGGCATCACTCACCTCGCTTTGGGGGAAGTCGAGAGTCGAGAGTTTCCCCCAACCCCTACCCAGTAGACCCACCCACCCGTCCCCCGCCCAAGTACCTTCTGCGGCGAAGAGGCGAAGAACTTTCATTGCGAAGGCGCCTCTAGAAGCTCGCAAACTCCGCAACCGGCTGGCCGCTGTTACGCTTCTCGGCGATCTTGTAGCCGTCCGCGGCGCAGGCCCCGGCAAACACAAGACCCACCACGAAGCGAATCCCCAGGTAGCTGGTATCGCCCCAGTACTGGGGTCCGGGCAGGAAAAAAAGCCAGACAATCCAGAACACCACGAGCTGGATGGCGCCCTTCTTAATCTGGCCGTTGTAGAACGCCTGGGCGCCAAAACCGCCGAGGAAGAACCCCAGCAGCGCCGCCACCATCGGACTCTTCGGCTTCACCTGCCCGACCGCTGCGGCGGCCGGCCAGGCCCCCGGAACCGGCTGCGGGCCGATCACCGGCGGCTGGTACTGCGGCGGCCCGTACCCCACCGCAGGCGGTTGAACGACCGGGGGCTGCCCCACGCCCGGCGCCTGGACATACGGCGGCTGCGCGTAGAGGGGCTGGACCACCGGGGGCGGCGCGGCTGGCTGCGGCGCCGGCGGCGGTGGAGCGGCCTGCTGCGCCGGAGCGCCGGTGCCGGCCATGACCGGCATCG
>JAZDGE010000080.1:0-10275 GCA_043807175.1 Acidobacteriota bacterium | reverse complement strand
ACCCGCGAAACCGGCCAGTAGCTCCTCGGGGAGCGGCGCGAAAAATGAGGTGGGCACCGTGAAGCGTCCCTTGGCGAGCCCGATCGGCCGGCGACCGGAACGGCGCCTCGCCACCCCCCGCAGCTCCGCGATCGGCCGGTTGCGCCGGCAGATCACCACCACCTCACCGTTCTCGACTCCCTCGAGGAGGGTCGAGAGGTGGGTCTTCGCGTCGTGCAGATTCACCTGTTTCATGGTTCAATAGTAGGTTCTGTTATGAGTCCTGTCAATGACCAAGAAGCTCTTTCCCACCCAGGCAGTATCTTCACAGCTCCATGTGTTGGAGGCGGCGGAGACCAAGGCGCAAGGGGAGCAGGGCGGCGAAGGCGGTGAGCGCGGCGATGAATGCGAGTGCCAGCACGGCTGCCCACTCGGGGGCAAGCGCGCTGCCCAGCCGGCGGGCGAGGGCGCCCCAGTGGAGGACGGCGGCCTCGGCGATGGCAAGGAGCAGCACGTAGGCGAGGGAGAAGATGAACGTGAGCGTGCCGCCGACGCCGGAGACGATGCGGGCGGGGTTGTCCTCGGTGAAATTGGCGTAGACGCCGCCGAGCCCCACCGCGAGCCCGGAGAGGCCAAACGAGGCGGCCACGACGGTCAGCACGGCGACCACGAAAGGCACGGCGGGCAGCGCGAGACGCCAGCTCGAAAGCACCGCCAGCCCGACGGTGACGAGCGTGGTGAGGGAGACGCTGAGCCAGAACTTTTGTCTGAGGATCGCGGCGAGCGGCAGCGGTGCGGCCGTCAGCAGCCAGAAGCGGCGGCCCTCCAGGCTTATGAGCGGAAAGACGAAGCGGGTCGTCAAGGTGGCGACCACCAGCAGGCAGGCGATCGTGTTGAGGAGCGTGATTGATCCTTGCCAGAACGAGGTGGAGAACCCTTGCGCGGTGGTCCGCATGTTTGCGAGGTAGAGAGCGAGCACGCCGAAGAAAATGACGAGCTGGGACCACTGTGCCGGGTCACGGCGAAACTCGGTGAGGTCCTTGAGCGTGAGCCAGCGAGCCGGCGCGGGGAGCAGCGCGGTGAGCCGCTGCAGTACGCCGAACGGGGCCCGGCGGTGGGCCGGCGATTCTCGCCGGCGCCCCCCCGCCAGGGCCGACCAGCCGGAGTGGAAGAGACGCTCCGCCAGCTCACCGGCGAGCCAGGCGAGGAGAAGTGCATTGGCAAGCAGGAGCAGAAAGGAAGACAAAGCCGCACCGGTAGCTCCGCGGGCTGCGGCGAGCAGCCCGGATGTGAACCAGGCGCTGGGCAGGAACGGGTTGTCGGCCTCGGCGGTGAGCCGCAGCAGCAGGTGGAGGTCGAGGGCGTCGCGAAACTCGGGAACGCCCAGCCGGGCCCGAAAGAAGGCGAATGCGGCGAGCGCCAGGACACCGGCGGCGCCAATGAGCGCCGCGCGCGGCAAGCGGGGCACGACCCGCGCGAGGAGCATCGCGGCGATGGCGCCGGCCGCGGCCGGGATCACGACGAACGGGACGAAGAGAGCGCCGGCGGCCAGATAGAAGCAGATGGGAGCGCCGCGGCCGAGACCGTATGCGAGCAGCATCGGCGAGCTCAGATACGCCGAGGACCACGAGGAGAACAGCACGATCTCGGCGAAGCGAAGGTAGAACAGGGTCCGCCAGGAAAGTGGCGTGGTGACGAGGAAGGTCATCTCGCGGGCGCGGTAGAGCGTGGCGAGCGCGACCAAGACGCTCGAAAACACCAGCATGACGAGCATGACCAGCGAAAACAGCGACAGCACGCGGGGCAGCAGGAGCTCGGAAAGCGGCATTGCCGGCGCAGGAAGGAGCACACCGCCGAGCCCATCGAGCCAGCGGAGGGCAGCCCGGGTGAGGGCAAATGCCCCGATCCATAGCCCCGCAACCGCGGCCGCCAGCAGCGCCAGCTTGAGCTTCGACTCGGTGCGGGCGGCGGCGGCGCCGTGCGCAAGCATGCGCAGCTTGGCGGCGAGGATTACGAGTTGCGCCGTCATTGCGGGGGCCGGGTCAGCTCGAGAAAGATGTCCTCGAGGCTGCCGGAACCGGAGGCCAGGGCCTTGATCTCAGCCACGGTGCCGAGCGCGAGCAGCCGGCCGTGGTGGATGATGCCGATCCGGTCGGCGACCTCCTCGGCGATCGCCAGGGTGTGCGTGGACATGAACACCGCCCTCCCGGCACGGGTGCGCTCGCGCAGGTAGCTCTTGACGGCGCGAATGCTGCGCGGGTCGAGGCCGACCCAGGGCTCGTCCACCACCAGGACCTCCGGGTCGTGGAGGAAGGTGGCGGCGAAGCACAGCTTCTGGCGCATGCCGTGGCTCAGGCTCGCGATCAGGTCGTCGGCGACCGTCTTGACCTCGAAGGTTGCGAGCAGCTCCTCGATGCGGCAGGCAAGGCCGTTGCCAGGCAGTTGATAGAGTCCGGCGACGAGGAGCATCAGCTCGCGTCCAGTGAGCTTTTCGTAGAGGAAAGGCTGGTCGGGTATATAGCCGAGCCGCCGCTTGGCCTCGACCGGCGACCGCTGGATGTCCAACCCGCCGATCGCCACGCTTCCCGCGGTCGGGCGCAGCAGGCCGGTGAGCAGCTTGATCGTGGTGGTCTTGCCGGCGCCATTCGGGCCGAGGAAGCAGAAGAACTCGCCCCGCTCGACCGACAGGGTGAGCTCGTCGACTGCGGTCGTGTCGCCGAAACGCTTGGTCAGCCCCTCGGTCCGTATCATCCTGCCCGCCTACCCCTCTCCACTCGCCTTGCTGCGGTCAGGCAGCTCGAATGCTTCAACTCCTGGCTCATAGCCGACAGCCGACAGCCGACAGCTCCCTCGCCCCGCCAGAGAAGCAGTCGGGAGCTGGGTTGGCTGCCGGCCGGCGGCCCCGCCTCTCGGGTGGGTGGGGGTGCTGAAAGCCGATTGCTGATCGCTGACAGCCTTCTCTCAGGCGGGAGGGGGTGCTGTGAGCTGCTATCTGCCAAATGTCAGCTCGCCTTCCCGGGCGGGTGGGGGCGCTGTCGGCTGTCAGCTTCTTTCCTTCCGGCGTCGGCCTTCTTCATTCAACCTCCAACACCTCAATCTGCAACTGGCCAAGATACGAAAGCAGTTGCGGCCAGCTCTCCATTCCGCCAGCGAGCAGCTTGAGGTGGGTCGCGTCCGCCACCGGCTGGCCGAGCGTGGGGTCGACCCATACCCAGCGGCCGACGAACACCTCGGGCCAGGCGTGGTAGCCAAAGCCGCCGAGCTCCTCGCTCCAGGTCAGACCCACGGCGATGCGGGCCGGCAAACCGGCCGCGCGGGCGAGTGCCGTGTACAGCACCGCGTGCTCGTTGCAGTCTCCCTCGCGCGAGGCGAGCACGTCGAGCGCCGAGGGGAGGCTCGCCACCGGGCGTTTGGCGATGTTGCGGTACACCCAGTCGTAGATCAGCAGCGCGCGCCACCAGGGGTCGGCCTCGTTCCCCACGATGCGCTCCGCCTGACCTCGGATACGGGGGTGGTCGCTCTGCACCAGCGCATCGGAGGCAAGGCAGGCGGTCAGCTCGGCAGGCGGCGGCGAGGCGGGCCGCGGCGGGTTCCCGGCGAGGCTGCCGACGGGCGCGGGAAACACGACGTAGCGGCCCGGCGCCTGGAGCTTCTGGCTGTCGTCGATCGGGAGCTGCTGGCCCGCCGCCAGCCCGGTGACGAGCGCGACCATCCTCGTGGCCGCGCGAAACGGCATCTGGCCGCGCGGCCTGATCAAAAGGCTGGCTGCCAGGTCGCCCGCACCGGTGCCACGGCTTGCGGCGAGAGCCTGCTCGCGCGTGACCTTGCGAAGGGTGAGACCAAACGGGGTCTCCGCCTGCAGCACGTCGCCGTCGGGAGCAATCCACGCCTTGAGGCCGCCGGCCCCGCCGTGCACCGCCACGACGTTGGCAGTGATCGTCTCGCTGCCGAAACGGAATGGCTGCGTGCCCAGGCCGCGCAACTGGACCTCTCCTGGGCGCAGCGTGACCGGGTCGAAGGCGCGAATCGTCGTTTCTTCTCCTTCGCCGAGGTGGGCGATTGCGAGTGGGAGCCGTGCGGGCTGTTCTCCCAGAATCGCCGGGTCGAGGGCGAGGCGCAGCGGCAGGCGCTCGCCGCCGGTCGAAAGGGTGGCGCGCAGCTCACCGCCGGCCACGACGCCGGCAAGGCGGACCTCATGGCCGCCGGAGCGAACCCGCCCGGCGATCTCCGCCCGGGGTGTCTCCGGCTCGCGCCAGATGGCGCCGTCCATTTCCAGCTCCTGAAGGGTCCCGAAGGCGCGTAGGCGCAGCCGGGCATCGAGCCGCACGGCCTTCCCCGACCGACCAAGCCGCTCCTCGGAGCCGCTCGTGAGGTGTGCGAAGCCAAGCGCCTGCCCAGCGGCAGTCGATATCGCGTACCAGGTCTCCGTGGCGTCCAAACGGGCCACTTCGGCGCCGGCGGCAGGTCGGCCTCGCCACTCCAGCTCCCGGTGGAGCAGCAAGCCCACCATTACGCTCCAGAAAGCGACGATCAGGCCACCGATGAGCCAGCGCAACTTCCTTCCTGACGGCATGCTCACCTTTCCAATTCTACTGGCCCCCGCCATCGGGCGTCGGCGTTGGTCCCGGCAGTCCGCTGGCATCTCGGTTTACGGCAGGGGACGGCGCGTTGTCGGGCGTCTGGTATCATTCCTGGAGCAGACCGGTGTGCGAGTGCGTTGCCCACGGAAGGGGGGCTGATGAGTCGCTGGTGGTCCACGAGCATGAAGCTGGCAGCGCTTGTTCCGCTCGCATGCATGGCTGCTTGCACGGCGTTCTCGCAGCCGCGTGCTCGATCGGTCGTCGCTGCCCAGCCGCCTGCGGCAACTCCCATCCCGGCCCCGGCGCCTTTCGACTGGTCGCAGGCGGTGCTCTACTTCGCGATCGTCGATCGCTTCGCCGACGGGGACCCGGCCAACAACGCCGGAGTTGACGTCGCCGCCAAGGGCGCGTTTCACGGCGGTGACCTGAAGGGCCTGCGTGCACAGCTCGACGAGATCACCTCCCTGGGTGTGAACGCGCTGTGGATCACACCGGTGGTCAAGAACATCGACGGCTTCGTTACCGGCGCGGGCTTTCCCGACTGGGGATACCACGGCTACTGGGCGGACGACTTCACCCGGCTCGATCCTCGCTTCGGTACCGAGGCCGATCTCAAGGCGCTGGTCGACGAATGCCACCAGCGCGGCATCAAGGTGCTGCTCGACGTGGTCTACAACCACGCCGGCTACGGGTCGCACTACCTGACCGATACCGGGACGAAGGCCTGGCTACGGTCGAGCGAGCTCGGGGGATGCGGCGAGGACGACCTGACCTCGTGCGTTGCCGGGTTGCCGGATTTCAGGACCGAGCTACCCGAGGTGGCGGAGTACCTGTTGAGCGCTCAGCTCGCCTTGGCGAAGAGGGTCGGCCTTGACGGATTTCGCCTCGACACCGTGAAGCACGTCGATCATCCGTTCTGGCAGGAGCACCGGCGGCGAACGCGGGAGCAGCTCGGGGGCGAGTTCTTCCTTCTTGGCGAGGTGTGGGGCGGCGACGCCCAGGTGCTGGATCCCTGGTTTGCCGGGGATGAGCTTAACGCCGGGTTCGACTTTTCGTTCGCGGGCAGCACCCTCGGCTTCGTGCAGGGGCGGGGACGGACCGTTGCCTTCGACCGCTACCTCAAGTCTCGCGAGAAGATCCGAGCTGGGTATCGAGTCGCCCACTTCCTTTCGTCTCACGACGTGCCGGGTGCTCTTTTTCAACTGGCCGGCGACCGCGATCTTTTCCGCCTTGCCGCCCTGCTTCAGCTCACGGCGGCGGGAATTCCAGTGGTCTACTACGGCGAGGAGGTGGGCCGCGCGGGTGGCGACTGGCCCGACAACCGCAGCGACATGCCCTGGGGCGAGCGCCCGGTTAGACCTGGCGCCGGGCAGCCGCGGGACGAGGAAATGCGCGAGCTCTACCGGCGCCTGATCGCGATTCGCCGCGCCCACCCGGCGCTCTCGCGGGGAACGCACCAGGGACTGGTGATGGAGAAGGACCTCTATGTTTTTCTGCGGCGGGACCCCGCCACGAACGACGCCGTACTGGTGGCGGTCAATCGTGGCGCGGCGCCAGCGACGGCCGTCTTGGCCGCCCCCGAGGGGTTTGTGGCGGGCGCCGTGAGGGATGTCGAGAGCCGGGCCGACGTCGGCGTGAGCGAGGGGCAGATCGAGCTAACCGTCGAGCCGAGGTCGTGGCGGATGCTTGTGGTAAACTTCACAAGGTGATACGCGCGGGGTGCGCAAGGGGGCGATCAAGACATGGCCGGTGTAACCTTTAGTGGGGTTTCCAAGAGCTACGGCAAGGTCTCGGTGATCAAGAAGCTCGACCTCGAGATCAAGGATCACGAGTTCATGGTCCTGGTAGGTCCCTCGGGCTGCGGCAAGTCGACCGCGCTGCGCATGGTCGCTGGCCTCGAGGAGATCTCGGGCGGCACGATCGCGATCGGCGATCGCGTCGTCAACGACCTGCCACCCAAGGATCGCGACATCGCGATGGTGTTCCAGAACTATGCCCTCTATCCGCACATGACGATCCGCCAGAACCTCGATTTTGGCCTTCGCATCCGCAAGACGCCCGCGGCCGAGATGAAGACGCTGATTGACGAGTCGGCGGAAATGCTCGGCATCGCGAATCTTCTCGAGCGCAAGCCGCGGGAGCTTTCCGGCGGCCAGCGGCAGCGGGTGGCGGTCGGCCGCGCCATCGTGCGCAAACCTTCGGTGTTCCTCTTCGACGAGCCGCTCTCCAACCTGGACGCCAAGCTGCGGGTGCAGATGCGGGCCGAGATCTCCAAGCTGCAGCAACGGCTGCAGACCACAACGGTCTACGTCACCCACGACCAGATCGAGGCGATGACGATGGGGCATCGGATCGCAGTGATGAAGGACGGTGATCTCAAGCAGGTGGGCACGCCGCTGGAGCTCTATGAGGAGCCAGCCAACCTGTTCGTTGCCAGCTTCATTGGCACTCCGCCAATGAACTTCATCTCGGCGACGCTTTCGGATGGCGGCGCGATGCTGGCCGCTACCAGGTTCTCGCTTCCGGTCCCGCCCTCGCTGCGGCGGGCGACCGCCGGCAAGGACGGCAGGCGGGTGATGGTGGGACTGCGTCCGGAGAACATCCTGGATCCAGCAGAGGGCGCCCGCGGCGAGACCGCAAAGGTCACCGTGGAGGTGGAGATCGTCGAGCCACTCGGTCACGAGGTGATCGTTCACGGGAGAGTCGGCGAGAGCGTACTGGTCGCCAAGCTCGACCCGCACCGGGCGCCCAGGATGGGTGCGCTTGTCGAGCTGGTCATCGAGCTCGACGCCCTGCACCTCTTTGATGCCGAGACCGAACAACGTCTTGTCGCCTGAGAATGGGCGAGGAGGACTGCGATGAGAGCGAGACAAAGTAGAATCGGACTTGTCCTGGCAGTGAGTCTCACGTTAGCCGCTACCGTGCTCGCGGCGGGTCCCGTGGAGCTGGTCCTGTGGCACGCCTATCGTGGCGAGGAGGCGGCGGCGTTCGAGAAGGTCGTGGCCGGCTACAACGCGGCCAGGGCCGCGCAAGGCATCAAGGTGTCGACCCTTCCTGTCCCCTACGACGCCTTGCCGACAAGATCACCGCCGCCGTGCCACGCGGCAAGGGACCCGACATCTTCATCTTCGCCCAGGATCGCCTGGGCGGCTGGGCCGAGTCCGGGAAGACCATCGAGCCGATCGACTTCTTCGTCGACGACGCGACCAGGGCGCGCTTCATCCCCTCGACCGTGGCGGCGATGACCTACCATGGCACGCTCTACGCCCTGCCGCTCAACTTCAAGGTCCTCGCCATGATTTACAACACGAAGCTGGTCAGCAAGCCGCCCCGGACCTCGGGCGAGCTCGTCCAGCTCGCGAGGTCGCTCACCGACGCCAAGACCGGCCGCTTCGGCGTGGCGTACTGGTACTCGAACTTCTACTTCCACGCCGCCCTAATGAACGCCTTTGGCGGCGGCGCCTTCGACGCCAGCGGCAAGCCGATCCTCAACTGCCCCGAGAACATCAAGTCACTCGAGCTACTCACGAGGTGGATCGAGAAGGACGGCTTCCTCCCCGCCGAGCCCTCGACGGCGCTGGTGACTGCCCTGTTCAACGACGGCAAGGCGGCGATCGTCTTCAACGGGCCCTGGTTCCTCGGTGAGATCGCGAAGAGTGTCGACTACTCCCTCGCCATGCTCCCGACGCTGGATGAGGCGGGCGGCAAGCCGATGCGCCCCTGGATGACGGTCGAGGGGGTGTACATCACCGGCGCATCCAAGAACAAGGAGGCGGCCTACGACGTGGTGAGCTACCTCACCGATACTCCGGCCGCCAAGATTCTCGCTCTGGAGGGCCGCCAGACCCCGGCCAACAAGGACGTCTACAACGACCCGCAGGTCGGTAACGACGCCATCATCAAGGTGTTCCGCGCTCAGGTCGAGGTCGCTGTGCCGATGCCCAATCTCGCCGAGATGAGCATGATGTGGTCTCCCGCCTCGTCCGCGATGACCGCCATCGTGCAGAAGTCGTCCACGCCCAAGCCGGCGATGGACCAGGCTCAAAGGGAAGTCGAGGCAGCAGTCGCGCTGCTGCGGAAGACGCAATGAGTAACAGCTATCCACACCGGCGGCGGCTGGCGTCCGGCGTGCTTTTGGCGGCGGCACTCGGCGTCGGCTTGAGTCACTGGGTGGTGGTGAGGGTGAGGGCCGCCGACACTCGCTCCCGTGCCGAGCGTGCCGCGGTCGTGGCGCTTGGCGCCCTGGTCGAGATCGCCGAAAAGGCCGGCGGCGGTGGCGAGGCCGTGCGGCATGCGGTGGCGCGGGTCGGCCAGGAGAACCGCTCGCTGAAGACGATCCGGGTGGTGGCGTTCCAGGGCGTATCGCTCGAGGCCTCCACCGCGCCGGAGGACATTGGCGAGAAGGCCGTGCCACGCCGGCTCTCGCGGGACGAGAAGGAGCTCTACGACCTCGGGCAGAGGCTGCGTGCCGCGGTCGAGACCAATCGCCAGGAGGGCGGTGCGCGCAAGACCGAGATTGAGCTTGGGGCGGCGCCGTCAGGCGGGCTCACGCTCGCGGCGCCGGTGGAGAGGGATGGCGCCATGGTCGGCTTCGTGGCGCTCGAGACGACGCCGATTTCGCCCGCCCCGAGGACAAGCTGGATTCCACCAGCGCTGGCGCTGTTCGCGTCTTTGCTGATCTTCCTCCTCGCTGCATCGGTCGCCGGTGAACACCGCTGGGCACTTGTCGTCATCGCCGCTGCCATTCTCGTCGCCTCCATGGTCGGCTACGGGCGCTGGGCGTTCGCCACGATTGCCGGCGACCGCCGCGCCACCGAGGCGTTCCTGGGGGATGAGGTGAAGGCCGAGAGCGCCCGGGCCGCCGCGGTCCTGCAGGAGTTCTCGCTGGGCGACGCCGCGTCGCTGCACCCCGGCGCCTGGGACGCGGATGCCTTCCGCCGTCCGCTCGGCATCATTTCGGGCGCCGGCACGGTGGATGAAGCCGCGCTCGCGAAGAACCTGGAGGGAATTGCCGGAGGTGTACGGTCTGTCGTTTCCGCCTTCACAGTGCTCGCCCTCCTGCTGCTGGGGTTTGTCGGTCTTGGCCACGCGGCGCGCCTCGGCGCCACCCTGCGGAAGCACCGCCAGGCGTACTCGTACGCCTTTCCCGCCCTTTTCGGCATGGTCCTGCTGGTCTTCCTCCCCTTTCTCTACGGCGTCGCCCTGTCGTTCACCGACCAGACGATCTACACCGTCGGCAAGCCGATCGCCGAGATCTGGTCGGGCGTGAAGAACTTCGTCGATATTCTGGGTGACTTCCGCATCGCCAAGCAGACCGCGGAAGGGCTCGCCTGGAACTACCAGAACATCTACTGGACCCTGGGCATCACGATCATTTGGACGGTCACCAACGTTGCCTACGGCGTCGGCATGGGCCTCTTCCTCGCCCTCATCCTCAACACCAAGGGGCTCTTCGCGCGCCCGATCTACCGCGTCATCTTCATCCTGCCCTGGGCGATGCCCAACTACATCACGGCGCTGATCTGGAAGGGCATGTTCCACAAGCAGTTCGGAGCCATCAACGCTTTCATCAAGCTGCTCGGCTTCGAGCCGATCAGCTTCTTCAACAATTTCTGGACCGCGTTCTTCGCCAACGTCGCCACCAACACCTGGCTGGGCTTCCCTTTCATGATGGTCATCTGCCTGGGCGCCCTGCAGTCCATCCCGGCCGACCTCT
>JAZDGE010000079.1:0-2458 GCA_043807175.1 Acidobacteriota bacterium | reverse complement strand
CTGACGTCAGCGCGCATGGTTCATTGTAGACAGGGAACATGTGACAGTGAACAGGCCACCCGACCGTCCGGCAGACAAGGGACAGGGGACACCGCGGTGGGGGACGGAGCGCTCACCCGAGGCCCGATTTCAGCCTCGCCGTGGCTTGCGGCTGGCGGGGAGGAGCGGGGTAGCGGCGGGAGCCTCTGACATCGGGAGCGTGGTGCGGCGGATGCCGTCGAAGGCGGCAAGGGCGCCCGCGACCGCGCCGGCGGTGGGGACGAGGCCGATCTCGCCGACGCCCTTCGATCCGTAGCCGCCAGTCTCATCCGGCACCTCGATGAGGATCACATCCACCTCGGGCATGTCCTTCGCCTTGATGACGCCGAGATCGCGTAGCAGCAGCGAGTCCGGCCTGCCGCCGGTGCAGCGCAGCTCCTCCGAGAGTGCATAGCCGAGCCCCATGTGGATCGCGCCCTCGATCTGGCCAGCGCAGGCGAGCGGGTTGATGGCGCGCCCGACGTCGTGGGCGGCGACGACCTTCTTGATTCGACCCTCATCGTCGAGGATGACGACCTGGGCAGCGTAGCCAAAGGTCACATGGGTGACCGGGTTGTCCATCTTGGCGCCGGGGGCGACAGTGAAGTCGCAGATGTACTCGCCGTGGTACTCGCGGCCGGTGAGGTCAGCGAGCGCGGCGCCTCGCAGGTCGATCGCGAGCTTGGTGGCAGCGCGCCGTGCTGCCATGGTGGCAAGGGCGGTGGCACGCGAGGCTGTGGTCATCCCGCATTCGACCGCCAGCTCGCTCCTCGTCGTCACGCTCATGATGTCGAGCGGCAGGCCCGTCTCGTGGGCGACCACCTGTTGCAGGACGGTGAAGAGGCCCTGGCCCATCTCGCTGTAGCCGGTCAGGATCGCCAGGCTTGGGCCGGACTCGACGCGCAGGAGAACCCGGCCGATGTCCTGCATCCCGTTGCCGATTCCGGTGTTCTTGATGCCGCACGCGATGCCGGCGTGCTTCGCGGTCTTGAACACCTCGCGGACCGCCTCCAGCGTGGCGCGGGCGCCGCAGGAGGCAGTCATGATCTGCCCGGTCGCGAAGCGATCGCCGGCGGCGAGGATATTGCGCTCGCGGATGTCGTAGCTGTCAATGCCGACGCGCTCGGCCAGGATGTCCATGATCCCCTCGATCGCAAATGCGGCCTGATTGGCGCCGAAGCCGCGCATCGCGCCGGACGGGGGGTTGTTGGTGTAGACGGTCTTCGCCTCGACATCGACGTTGGGGACGCGATATGGCCCACACGAGTGACCGGCGGTGCGCTCCAGCACCTTGGCGCCGACCGAGGCGTAGGCGCCGGTATCGCCGACGATTCGAGCGCGCACCGCGGTGAGGTGGCCCTCGGCGTCGCACCCGGCGGTGTAGTCGAGCGTCAGGGGGTGGCGCTTGGGGTGGAGGAGGATCGACTGCTCGCGGGTGAGCACAAGCCGCACCGGGCGGCCAAGGAGAAAAGCGGCCAGAGCGGTCTGCGCCTGGATCGAGAGATCCTCTTTGCCACCGAAGGCGCCGCCGGTCGAGACCAGCTCGACCTCGACCTGCTTCCGCTCGAGCCCGAGCACGGCCGCGATCTGCACCTGGTCCTCGTGCACCCCCTGCCCCTGCGAATACACCTTGATTCCTGCCGGCGTCCCTCGCTGCTCCTGCCCCAAGAGAAATGCGGGCTCCGGACTCCGGGCTCCGGGCTCCGAATTCCCCCACCATCCAGAGGCTTGTTCAATGGGAGGCAGACTCTTCATCCGCAGTTGGTCGCCAACAGCGGTGGCGTAACCGCGTCCGGCGCCCGGGTCGGGCGGGCGGCCTGTCCCCTGTCCCCTGTTCCCTGTCTCCTGGGTGGGTGGGGGCACGGAGCCCTGAGCCCTGAGCCCTGAGCCCGCTTCCTGGGTGGGCGGGGGACCGGACCCCGGACCCCGGACCCCGGACCCCGGGGTGGGTGGGTGGTCGGGTGCCGGGAGGGGGACAACCAGGCACGCCTCGGGCTCGAGGAAGGCATGCTCGATCCGCTGAGTCTGGAAGCGCTGGGTCACGACATGCGCCGAGGCGGCCAACGCTGCGTCCACGTCGCCACGCGAGAAGCTGCAAATATCGAGCATGTTGCCGGCCTGGTGAAGGGGAGGGGCGCCGGGCTCGAGCGCCGCGAAGGGATCGGTTATCGGCGCCAGCACCTCGTAATCGACGCGGACGGCCTGCGCCGCCGCGCGGGCCTGGTGCTGGCTCTCGGCAACCACCACCGCGAGCACGTCGCCGACGCAGCGGGTGAGCTCGCCGGGCGCCACAAGGACCGGCCAGTCGCGAACGATCGTGCCCACGAGGCGCTGGCCGGGGACATCGCCGGCGGTGAGCACGCGCACCACGCTAGCCAGCCCGAGGGCAGGGGACGGGTCGATAGTGAGCACTCTCGCCCGGGGATGGGCGGCGAGCACG